>JAFWWR010000342.1 GCA_017518025.1 Clostridia bacterium | reverse complement strand
TGCTCGACGATGATCATGCACTGACCGTCGGCGACGGCGATGATGGAGCCGTTCGAGATGATGTTGTCGTTGCCCTTGTTGTTGCCCTTGGTTCTCTTCTGGCCCTTGACCATCAGAGTGTCCGCGTCAAGTGCGTCGCAGTAGAAGAACTCCTTCCACTGATCGGCGAGGGTGTTGCTGACGGAACCGAGTGCTGCTGCGATAAGTCCCATTGTGTGAATCTCCTTTTTTGGATAAATTTTTGATGAGGTTTATGGATCAGGGCGCCGATTTTCACGGCGGGTCGTCGGCGGCCCGGATTTCGGATGTGAAAGCTCGGCGGATCAGCCCGCGCCGAGGGTGGCCCAGACTTCGACGTCGCCGGAGTTCGGCGGGATGATGCCGTCGGCGAGCGGCTGCGACGTGTTTGCGTCGGCCCAGAAGGCGGGGGTCAGGTCGGGGTCGTAGGAGGTCACGACCAGTTCGACCTCCCAGGCGGAGGGGATGCGGCAGACCAGGTCTTGGGTCCCGTAGGGGCCTAAGAAGTGGGTCGTCACCGTCCGGCTGTCGGCCATGGCCTTCGCAAATTCGGAGGCGAACGGCGCCGCGTTTTCGCCGTAGGTGATCTCTTTCACGCTATGGGAATACTCGACTCTGAGAATGGAAAGCGTGTTCCGGTCGACCGTGTAGACCGCCACGAGAGGGCTCCCGTCGTCTTCAAAGTAATAGGGGGAGGTCACGGAGAAGGTGACGGTGTATGCGGTTTCGCTGACGTATTCAGGCTCCGCGTCGTCCAGATCCCAGAGCAGGAAGTAGTTGTTCCGGTACAACTCCCCGTCGTTATCCACGAGCGTGACGTTCGGCAGATCGCCGAAGTCGTTGACATAGACGGTGGCGCGCATTTTGCCGTCCGCGCTGCTCTCAAAATACACGTCGGTCCCGATCGAGCCGTCTGTGATTTTCCCTTCGGGGGTATTGCCCAGGCGCTCCGCGCGGATGACGTCGCTGCCGTACCGGAAGAACTGCGATTCGCTGACGTATCCGTTCGTGGTGGAACGGAAGAATATCTGCCCGTGCTCCTTGAGCAGAGCGGTGATGAGGTTGGCGCTGATGATCTGCTCTTTCGTGAAGAACATCCCGTCGGCCCGTGCCGCGTGCATGCCGTCCGTCATCCAGAACGCATAGTCCTTCCCGTCGGACGGTACGAGGCCGTCGGCATAGACGGTGTGACCTTCGTCCTCATAGAGCGGATTGTCGCCGTGCCAGAGATAGAAGCTCCAGTCTGCCGGAACGCGGAAGACCCAGTCATACGTCTGTGCATCCTGCGAGGTATGGCAGGTGACGGTTCGGGTCTTCTGCATCGCCTTCGCGTACGTGTCGGCGAAGGACGGAAGCTCCCCGCCGTATTCCATCGTGTAAAGAGCCGGATAATCGGCGTCATCCTTCTGGATCTCGGTCAGGGCAAGGGTGTTCTTGTCCGCGGTGCAGCGGTATTCGCCTGCGGATGTGCTGACGCGGAAGGTGTATCCGGCGTCCGTTTCAGCCGCCTCGTCCAGCGTGCCGCCCCGGAGCCGTTCGATGATATAGACATTGTTTTCGTCGTATTCCGGATCGTAGGGGGCGGGGATCGCGAAGACGGTTCCGCGGGCTGTGACGCTGCCGTCGTCGCCGATGCTGAAACTCATATCCCTGTTGTCGCCGCTCAGGGGGCTCTTATCGCCGGAGGCTTTGTCCTCCGATTCGGTGAGCCGGACGACGGCGTCGCCGTCCCGGAAGAACCAGGAATCGTTTTCTGCGTATTTGTCGCTCGTGTGGACCTTCACCGATCCGTACTGTTCCGTCAGAACGGTGAGGTAGTTGGCGGCGAGCATGTTTTCGAGGGTGACGGAGGAGATATCCAGCTTCGCCGCCGGGGTGTTCGCCTCGTCGCGCGCCCGGAGGGTGATGTCCCCGCCGGCGTCGATGAGGTTGTAGGTCAGCTCCCGGCACGCCCCGTCGAAGTAGACGGTGATCCCCTCGTCAACGAGGAGCTGCACGAGCCAGGAGGCCGGAACGGTGACGGTTTCGGTGCGTTCGCCCGCTTCGGTCCTGATGTCGAGGGTGAGGGTGCGGGGGGTGTCCCACGCCTTCATGACGTCCTCGCCGAGCTTATCGCCGTTGTAGGCGACGGTGAAGCCGGTCGTCATGCCGCCCTCGTATTCCCAGGTGCAGGACTTGAGGGCGAGGGTGCCCTTGTTGACGACGAAGGTCCCCTTTACCGTAAACGGAACGCCATCCGATCCTTCCGCGGTCTCCTCGAGGGAGAAGGTGACGTCCTCGTCGTCCTCCGAAACAAAGACGGGCTCGGCGGAGAGGTCGTCGAAGAGGTATTTCGTGATCAGGGTCTCGGAATACTCATCGGTTTCCCGCGGTTCGGCGGTGACCCAGACGTTGATGAGCGGCTCGGCCATCAGGTAGGTGTTGAACCCGAGACCGCGGTAGGAGCCGCTTTCGCTGTGGAAGACCATGGGCTCGCCGCTCTCCTCGTCGTCCATGGAGAGATCGACCGTCTCGTAATAGACCGGGTCGCCGTCCCGGAGCCACACGCATTCGGCGGAGGTGCCGTA
>JAFWWR010000341.1 GCA_017518025.1 Clostridia bacterium | reverse complement strand
TCCTCTGACCTCGCTCGGCGCCGCGGGAGCGCTGATCGTGATCTTCGATCCCTTCTCCGTGCTTGATCCGGGTCTGTGGTTGTCGATACTGGCGGCCTTCGCCTGCGTGACCGCGCCGAGCTTGCGAAAAGTAAAAGAAGGCGGAGGCGCCTTGAAGCGGGCGCTGCGGAAAGTTTCGGGTATGTTTATTACGACGCTTTACGTCACCGTCTGCACTCTGCCCGTAATATGGCTCGTGTTCGGGTCCGCGTCGGTCCTCTCTCCGCTCACCAATCTCGTGTTCATCCCCCTGGCGACGGTGTATCTCGCCCTGTCGCTGATCTGCTCGGTCACGGCGTCCCTGGGGATCATGATAACGCCCCTCGCAGGCGTGATAAACGGTCTCTATAAGCTTATCGCCGCCTCGTCCTCGCTCCTCGCCAAGGGGCGGTACATCGTCTTCCCGGTGCGCGGGGCGGTCGCCGGGATCGTCGTCGCGGCGCTGTTCGCCGCCGCCTTTGCCCTGCCCCTCACGTCGGGGAAGGCGCGGCGGAGCGCCCTGAGAGGCGGCGCCGCGTCTCTCGCGTGCCTTATCCTCACCGTGGGGATCTCCGTCGTCATGCGGGCGCGGATCCCGGTGGGAGTATACGTGAACGCCGGGAAAAACGACGGCTTCGTCGTCCGCGAGGCGGGCAGATACGTCCTTGTGGACGTCTCGGACGGGTCGTGGTCTTTCATGCGGCGGCTGCTCAACGCGGCGGAGGACGAGGGCGCCACCGAGACGGAGGCGCTGGTGCTGACCCACTATCACAGAAAGCACGCGGCGACGGTGTACCGCGTGATCTCCCGGACTCTCGTCCGGCGGGTGTTCCTGCCGGAGCCGGTGAACGAAGATGAGAAGGGGATCTTCTCCTCCGTCTCGGACGTCTGCGCCGAGCGCGGGGTGCCGGTGACCGTGATGACCGCGGAAGTCCCCTCCGCCGTGTCGAAAGACGTTTCCGTCACCCTTTGGGAGAGAGTGCGGCTGTCCCGGTCGACTCATCCGGTGGTGACGTTCACCGTCACAGCGGACGGGAGCGAGACTCTCTATCTCGGGCCGTCGTTCAACGAGACAATCGAGACCGGGGCGTCGTTTGACGCGGACCGGATCGTTTTCGGCGCCGGACCGCCGAGGTACGGGCAGCCGTTCTCCGTCGCGGAAACCGGATCGGAGATCGTCCTCTCGCCGGAGGCGGCGAAGTACGCGACCCTGCCGGAGAGCGCGATCCTGCCCGACGGCGGCAAAACGGCGTGATCCTTTACAGATTCACGCCGTGATCAACACGTAAAAACGTCCTACCGGAGGGGTACTAAAAAAAGGATTTACGTTTTTGACAGATGGATTCGAACTCTTCTCTTACAGTTTCATGCAAAAGTATATTTCAATTCTTCCATATTTGCTTCAATTTTACCTGTCTCTTTGAAGCCAAAAGAAATATATAAATGTTTTGCAATATTATTACCTATATAAACACCAGTATAAATTTCTTCACAATCAAAATTA
>JAFWWR010000030.1 GCA_017518025.1 Clostridia bacterium | reverse complement strand
GTCGAACAGTCTGTTATAAGTGAGTGCGGAGAGCTCCACGCCCAGGGTGGCCGCGGCGTTCTCCAGATAGGTCACGTAATCCTCGGAGTCGAGGGAGACCTCCTCGGCGCGGATCTCCGCGTCCTCCGGGAAGCCGGAGCCGGCGTCGTAGAGCACGGTGATCCTGTATGTGTTGCCGTCGGACGCAACAAGCGTCTTGACCAGCTGGGGGGCGTATAAATAATATGTAGAATTGTCGTCCGCCATGAACTTGACGGAGTCTCCGCATACGGAGACGGTCTCCGCGGACTCGAAATAACCGTATCTGTTCTTTTCGAGAACGCCGACGGAGTTGCCCTCCGCCAGGGTCTCGGCGATCTTCTCGCTGTGGAGCTCCACGGACAGAGCGTCTTCGGGGGAATACACCTCGCCCTCTCCATCGTAAACGGTGAGATCGTAGGCGGAAAAAGTGGTCTCCGATCCGCGCGGGATCGCCGTGGGCTCCACCGTGGCGGAGCCGTCCTCCGGCAGCACGCCGGAGATCACAGCGTACTCGGAACCGTCGATATCGACGGTCCACTCGACCTGCGCCGGCTCGACGGGAGCGGGATCGGTATCGGGGACGTCGGTCTCCGGCACGGCAGTGTCGGACGTGTCGGCGGCGGGAGCGTCCGCATCAGGCGTTTCCGTTCCTACAGAGGTATCTAACCCTGTTTCAAACGACGTGCCGGTTTCCGGCTCATATGACTCGGCGAAAACGACGGACGAAAGCGTGGAGAACAGCATCAGCGCCGCAAGAAACAGCGAAAAGACACTCTTTCCCCATGATCTGTCACTATTCAGTTTTCTTTTCAGATTACCGAACAAGCTTCTCATTGTGCTTCCTTTCAATAAATTCCATATACTCAAGCAATGGATCAAATGCAGCTTTAACAGTTTGTTAACGTTCGTTTCGTCAGACCGCTTCGTCAATGCGATCCGCGTGTGTTTTTTGTCCGGGAAAATCCAAATTACGAAAAAATGCGTTTTCCCGTACTCTCACAGGCCGTTCGGGGATCATCCGCTCCCGGAAAACGTCTTGAGGAGACTCAAGGGAACACGAGCCCACGATAGGAGTATGATACCACATTATTCGACAATTGTCAACATCAAATTGCAAAAAATATACGTTTCCCTATGCGGAAATTGTATGAAATCGAAACAAAAATTCATATTTTTATGTACGCCGTTTCATGTTCGGGTGTGTCCGGAATTACAAAACCCGCCGTTTTGTCATAACAGCGGGTTTTTCGGTCATTTTCCGATCAATATTCCGTCACGCCGTCGAAGGCGAGCGACGCGTCGCCGGCGAGGGTGACTCTGCCGCCCTCGTACTTCACCAGCAGATCGCCGCCGATGACCTTCACGGTGATCTCCTCCCCCTCGGAGCAGAAGCCGTTCCGGACGGCCGCCACGACCGCGGCGCAGGCGCCGGTGCCGCAGGCGAAGGTCTCGCCGTTGCCGCGCTCCCACACTCTCATCCTGAGCGTGGTGGGGTCCACCACCCGGACGAACTCGGTATTGACCCGCTCCGGGAAGACGGGGTCGTTCTCGAATTTCGGGCCGATGTGCTCCAGGTCCAGCTCGTCGAGCCGCGGCAGGAACACCACGCAGTGGGGATTCCCCACGGAAACGCAGGTGATCCGGTATTCCCCGCCGCCGATGGCCGTCGGGCGGTCGACTATCTCGGGCTCGGGCAGCGTGCAGGGGATCTTTTTCGTCTCCAGCGTCGCCTCGCCCATGTCGACTCCCGCCATGGTGACCCGGGAGTCGGCGGTGTAGACCGTCACGGGGCGGATCCCCGCCTCGGTCTC
>JAFWWR010000340.1 GCA_017518025.1 Clostridia bacterium | reverse complement strand
GTCCACAGAAGCGGGCCGCAACGGGCACACCTGTCTGCCCGAGGATACGCTCATCGACTGCGCGGGAGATCTTCTCTTCTCCGAGGACGAGCCGCAGCCCACCGTAATAAAAGAGTCTCTTGAAGAACTGATCGGCGCGGGGGACGTTATTCCCTGCCTCGCCGACGGAGTAAAGTATATCTTCCCTCTCAACGCGTACCGCGCCGAGAACGGAGTCGCAAAGCGGCTCACCCGGCTCGGCAGGACCTGCGCCTCCTTTGACAGAGGCGATATTGACAGCATGATACGGTCATGCGAGATCTTCTCCGGAATAAAGTACGCGGATATGCAGAGAGAGGCCCTCCGCGCCGCCATGGAAAACGGAGTCATGGTCCTCACCGGCGGCCCAGGCACCGGAAAAACGACTATAATCAAAGGTATACTCCACATTTTCGAGAACATGGATCATTCCGTGGCGCTTGCCGCGCCCACCGGCCGCGCGGCGAAACGGATGAGCGAGGCCACCTCTCACGAAGCGAAGACCATCCACCGTCTGCTGGAGATGGAATACAGCGACGACGACAACGCCCATTTTCTCAGGAACGAGAACAATCCTCTGGACGAAAAGGTCGTGATCATCGACGAGGCGTCCATGGTGGACGTGTTCCTTATGGACGCGCTTGTCCGGGCGCTGCGAGCCGGGACGCGGCTCATCCTCATCGGCGACTCGGATCAGCTTCCCTCCGTAGGATGCGGGAACGTCCTCGACGACGTGATCTCCTCGGGAGTTTTCCGCGTGATACGGCTGACGGAGATATTCCGTCAGTCGGAGGAGAGCCGCATTACGCTGAACGCCCACCTCATCAACTGCGGAAAGATGCCCGATCTCAAGGCGAAAGGCACGGATTTCTTCTTCCTCGGCAGAGACGGCGACCGGGAGATAGCGGACACCGTCTCCTCACTCGTTTCGGAGCGCCTGCCGAAGGCGTACGGCCGCCGCGCGGCGGGGGCGCAGGTCATCTCCCCCTCCCGCAAGGGCGCCGCGGGGACGGAGTCGCTCAACGTGACTCTCCGTTCTCTCATCAACCCGCCGTCCCCGGACAAGGCGGAGTACCGGTCCCGGGGGATCGTCTTCCGGGTGGGGGACAAGGTGATGCAGACGAAAAACAACTACTCCGTGGAGTGGACGGATTCCTTTGAAAACAAGGGCGTCGGCGTTTTCAACGGCGATATAGGGACGATAACTGAGATCGACGGGGCGGACGAATCTCTGACCGTCGCCTTCGACGACCGGATATGCGTTTACGACTACCAGATGTGCGAGGAGCTGGAGCACGCCTACGCCATCACCGTACATAAAAGCCAGGGGAGCGAGTACCCCATCGTCATCGTGCCGCTTTACTCGTGTCCGCCCATGCTGAGGACGAGAAACATGATCTATACGGCGATCACGCGAGCGTCCGAGATGGTGATCCTGGTGGGGCGGCGCGACATCCTCGCGGAAATGATCGAGAACGACCGCAAAAGGGAGCGGTGCACCATGCTCCGGCAGATGCTGAAGGCGGAAAACCGGGATGAAGAGTAAGGGTTTCGGCAAAAAGGCGCTCGATCTGCTTTTCCCTCCCCGCTGCCAGGGGTGCGGCAAGCTCATAGACCGTGACGACGGTCTATGCGGCGCGTGTCTCGCAAAATACGGCGACGAGCAGCGGGAGAGCTGTCCCGTCTGCGGCAGAACGGCGAGGGAATGCTCCTGCGGAGCGGCGGCGCTCGGCTCGAGCTTCATCGGGAACAGGCGGTACTGCGCCATGACCTTCTATAACGAATACAACGCGGATTCCGAAAGGATAACGGAGAAACTGATCTTCCGGCTGAAGAGGAAAAACTCATCGTCCCTCACCGACTTTTTCGCGCGGGAGGCGGCGGCTGAGATCATGAGGCTCATGCAGCTCTCGGAGGAGCGGCCGGAGGAGTGGATCATCACGTGGCCGCCGCGGACGCCCCGCGCCGTTCTGGAATACGGATACGACCAGAGCGAGGCGGTGGCGCGGAGGATATCGTATTACACCGGGATCCCGTGGAAAAAGATGCTGGTCCGCACCGGCGGACGGGAGCAGAAGGGGCTCGGCGCCGAGGAAAGGGAGGCAAACGTCTCGACGCTCGCCCTGCTCAGGAGAAAAGAGGCGGACAGAAAAAGATTCATCCTCTTCGACGACGTGATCACCACCGGAGCCACCGTAAGAGAAGCGGCGGATCTGCTCTACGGAGCCGGCGCGGAGGCGGTGTTCCCCGTCTGCATCGCGAAGACGCTGCTCAAAGAAAAAACAGACGACGAAGGAGTTTTCGTATGACGTACTGCAAAACGGTAACGCTGAAAGACGGGCAGGAATGCGTCCTGCGAAACGGAACGGAAAAGGACGGGGCAGCCCTGCTTT
>JAFWWR010000339.1 GCA_017518025.1 Clostridia bacterium | reverse complement strand
GCAAAGGACTGAGACGGACAAATAACATAATAGTAAAGGCGGAGGAGCTTCATCACGAGGGTACTTCGCTTTTATTATTTGATACGGAGGTGCCGTATGTTAAGCGGTAATGATCGCCTTCCCTTCGACCCCGGGGAGGAACGGCTCGACGTAATAAATGAAAACCTCTCTCTCATCAGCAGAAAACGGGGGCTGACCTTCGGCACGGACTCGTACCTCCTTGCCGCTTTCACGAGAGCGGTCCCTTCGGGACGTGCGGTGGAGCTTGGCTGCGGTACGGGCGTCGCTTCCCTTCTTTGCGCGGAAAAGGGCAAGTACTCTTTTGTCACCGCGGCGGAGATCCAGGAAAAATACGCCGATCTCGCCCGCAGAAACGTGGAGCTGAACGGCCTTAAAGATAAGATCGCCGTCGTCCGCGCGGACGTGCGCGATCTCACGGAAAAAGACACCGGAGGACCGTGCGACGCGGTGTTTGCAAATCCGCCCTATATGAAGTCGGGAGCCGGGAAGGCAAACGACGAGGAGGAAATGACCGTTGCGCGGCGTGAGATCTTCGGCGGCGCCGAGGATTTCTGCGCGGCGGCGGCAAGGCTGCTGAAATACGGCGGTTCGTTCTCCGTCATCTACCGTCCGGACAGGACGGCGGATCTTTTCTGCGCCATGAGAGGCGCCGGGATCGAGCCGAAAAAAATGGTTGCGGTCTACCCATACGTCGACGCGCCGCCTTGTCTGATCCTCGTCGAAGGACGGCGCGGAGGCGGCCCGGGGATCACCGTTTCAAGGCCGCTGATCATATATTCGGAACACGGAAGAACGGACTATACCGACGACATGGCAAAGATCTACGAAGGATTTACCTTTGAACATCTGATCGGGTAAGGAAAGGAGCCGAACTATGGAAGAAAAAGAAAAGAACGCGGTGGAAAAAGGCGTGCTTACCTGGTCTCCACGCCCATCGGCAATATGAGCGATATTTCAGAAAGAGCGGTGAAGGTGCTGTCCGAAGCGGATTTCATCGCGGCGGAGGACACAAGGAAAACCGGACTTCTTCTGTCCCGGCTCGGGATCTCGCGGCCGCTGACGTCATACTATGAACATAATAAATTCGAAAAAGGGCCGAAATTGATCGAGCGGATAAAGGGCGGAGAAAGCTGCGCCCTGGTGACCGACGCCGGGACGCCTGCGATCAGCGATCCCGGAGCGGACCTTGTCAGACTCTGCTCTTCAAGCGGCGTCAAAACGGTCCCCGTACCGGGCGCTTGCGCGGCTATCGCTGCGCTGACGGTCTCGGCACTTCCCACCGATAGATTCGTATTTGAGGGCTTTCTGCCTACCGACGCCAAAAACAGGAGGATCCGCCTCGAAGAGATAAAAAATGAACGGAAAACTGCGGTGATCTACGAAGCGCCGCACAAGCTGAGAGGGACTCTCGCCGATCTTGCGGCGATCGCCGGGGACAGGCGGCTGACACTTTGCAGAGAACTCACAAAACTGAACGAGGAAATAATCAAAACGACCGCGGCGGAGGCGCCTGCGCTCTACGCAGAGAAGGAGCCGAGGGGCGAATTCGTCCTCGTTCTGGAGGGCCGTCGGGACGAAGAAAAGACCGACTACCCGGAGGACGTCGTTGAGCATGTGGATTCCCTGATCCGGGCGGGTCTCGACAGGATGGAAGCAATAAAGAGGGCCGCAAAAGAACGGGGAGTGCCTAAAAATGTGATTTATACCGAATATTCCGGGAAAAACGGGTGATCATTTCTGCCAGACTCAACAAGTCCGCGCATCTTGTAATGATCGGGCAATTCTGCTATAATGTATAAAATACGTTTGTGTAATAACTTCCGAAACCCTTGAAAGGAGGACGTTATGAAGACTTTATTCAGAAACGGATCCGTTTTCGACGCGGACAGAAAATGTTTCGTTCAGGCGGACGTCATGATCCGGGACAGCGAGATCGTTTCCGTTTCGTCATTTGTATGTCCTGCCGTCGACGAGGTTAAAATAGTCGACTGTAAAGATAAGTTCATCATCCCGGGACTGGTGGACGTTCACACTCACGGACGGTCCGGGACGGATTTCAACGATCTGACCGACGAAAACGCCGCCGCCCTTCTTGATTCATACGCCCGGGTCGGCACCACCACCGTTATGGCGACGCTGGCGTCCGTTCCTCCCGAGGGCTTTTACCGCACTGCGGAGGTAATAAATAAGCACAGGAACGCGGTCCCGGGTCTTGCCACGATCGCCGGCATTCATCTTGAGGGACGGTACCTCAATCCGGTGAAGCGCGGGGCTCACAATCCGGAGTATCTTGCTCCGCTGAGTGATTCCGGCGCGGAAGACCTGCTGAAAAAGATGCTTCCCCTGCCCCTCCACGTTTCGGCGGCTCTGGAGCTTGACGACGGCTCGTTCACGGAGCTTGTGAAACGGCTCGGCGGCACGCTCGGTCTCGCCCACACCAACGCCACGTTCGAAGAAGCCGTCCGTGCGGTGGAGAGAGGCGCGACGTCGTTTACCCACACGTTCAACACCATGCCGCCGCTCCATCACAGAGAGCCCGGCGCAATCGGCGCGTCTCTCATGTGCGACGAAGCCTTCAGCGAGATCATCTGCGACGGACTCCACGTCCATCCGGCGATGGTGCGAATGCTTGAGCGGCTCAAGCCGCGCGACAAAGTCGTACTCATCACCGACTCCATGGAGGCCGCAGGAATGAGCGACGGAGAGTACTCCATCGCCGGTCTACCGGTCACCGTGAAGGACGGTAAAGCCGTCAATCACGAGG
>JAFWWR010000338.1 GCA_017518025.1 Clostridia bacterium | reverse complement strand
GTCGAGGATCAAAGCGATCCCGAGCTTTTTCGCCTCGGATACAAGCTCTTCAAGAGCGCCGTCGCCTCCGAGAAATTCGTCGACCTTCATATAATCCGCCGTGTCGTATCTGTGGTTGGACGGCGACGAGAATAACGGATTGAAGTAGATCGCGGTCACACCGAGGGATTTGATATACGGGAGCTTCTCCGCTACCCCGTAAAGATCTCCGCCGAAGAAAACGTCATTTTTGACCGGCGCGCCCGGGTTGTCTCCGAATTGGGGAACGCCGTGATCCCAGTCCGGGTCTGTCTTTCTGTCTCCGGGAGGCACCTTTCCGCTCCGCCGGAACCGGTCGGGAAAGATCTGGTAGATGATCCCCCCTTTGAAGCTGTCGGGAGTTTCAAATAACGAGTCGTAGACGAGAAGCTGCCTCCCCGCGCCGTCGGCGCGATCGAAACGGACCGGCTCTCTCTCCTCTCCTCCGAAAAATACGGTCCCTTCATCCGTTTCAAGCTCGTAGTGATAATAAAAAAGGCCCGTCGCCGCGCCGCTCAGCTCTTCGGCGATCTTTTTCATGTCAACGGAAAAGGAGAAAACGTTACGGTCAAGCGACATCCGGGAGAATTCCCCGGGGATCCGGATGGTTTTGCAGTTATTCCCGGCGGGGTCGCCGCCGATCTCCATCCTCGTCTCCGTGACGGCGAGGCGTCTCGGAAATGACAGTTCGAAACTGACCGCGCAGTCGTTCGGAAACGCGCCGAAGAGAGTGGCGTCACACTCCCGCCCGGCGCGGATCGTCTTTTTTCTTTCATTCAAACGATAGGTTTTATTTTCCATATTTTCTCCGCGTACTCCCCGATGCTCCGGTCTGAGGAGAAATATCCGCTTTTCGCGATATTGACCGTCGATTTACGCTGCCATCCGGTCCTGTTTTGCGTGTCAAGGATCATCCGTTCCCACTCCGCGGTGTACGAATCAAAATCAGCGAGGCACATATAAGGGTCCGGCACGCCGTGAGAATAAAGAAGATAGTTCAGCACTCCGTCAAACCGCCTCCCGGCGATCTCACCCTCGAGAAACGACGCCGCCCGGCGGATCTTTTCGCTTTTGAGGTAATATTTCACCGATTCGTATCCGCCGTTCCACAGATCCCCCACCTCGCTGTCGTTCATGCCGAAAACGTAGAAGTTTTCGTCCCCCACGGCGTTCTTTATCTCCACGTTTGCGCCGTCGAGAGTGCCGATAGTCACCGCGCCGTTCATCATCATCTTCATACATCCGGTGCCGGACGCCTCCTTCCCGGCGAGGGAGATCTGTTCGCTTATATCCGCCGCCGGGATGATGGTCTCGGCGGACGTGACGTTGTAGTCCTCGGCAAAGAGGACCTTCAGACGGTCTCTTACCCCCTTATCCCGCCCGATCTCTTCTCCCACGCTCCAGATAAGGCGGATCACGGTCTTCGCCATTCTGTACCCCGGCGCGGCTTTACCGCCGAAAATGAACGTGACGGGGGGAATATCGCAGTTTGGCTCGTCTTTGATCCTTCCGTAGAGATACAGTATCTTCAGCACCCCGAGAAGCTGCCTTTTGTACTCGTGCATCCTCTTGATATGGACGTCGAAAACGGATTCGGGATCCACGGGGCTGTCCCCGGACGACACGGCAAGCGCGGCGAGCCGCTCCCTGTTTTTTCGCTTGACTCCCGCAAGCCGCTCGAGAAAAGCTCCGTCGTCGGCGTATTTCATGAGATCGGACAGCTTCCAGGGATCGGTGACAAATCCGTCGCCGATCGTTTCCTTCAACAGTTCCGTCAGGTCGGGGTTCGCCTCGATGAGCCACCGTCGGTGGGAGACGCCGTTCGTCACGTTGACGAATCTTGACGGGTCGTCTTTTGCAAAGTCACGGAACACTTTTCTCTTCAGGATCTCCGTGTGAAGGCGAGACACGCCGTTGACTTTCCGTGCCGCCGCCACGGAGAGATTTGCCATTCGGACGGAGGAATACGCCGTGACGGCCATCCGCGAGATCCTGTCCCAGTCGCCGGGGTACCGGTTCCACAGTCCGGCGCAATGACGACGGTTGATCTCCTCGATTATCTTGTGGATCCTTGGCAGGCGAAGGCGGAACAGTTCGCTGTTCCAGGTTTCCAGCGCCTCTGGCATGACGGTGTGGTTCGTATAGGTGACGGATTCCGTTACCGCTTTCCACGCGTCGTCCCATCCGAAAGAACAGACGTCCGTCAGCACCCGCATCAGCTCAGGTATGACGAGCGCCGGGTGAGTGTCGTTTATGTGGATCGCCACTCTCCCGGCAAGGTCGCCCACGGTTCCGCCGTCGGAAATATGATCCCTTATGACGTCCTGCACGGTCGCGGAGACTAAGAAATACTGCTGAGAGAGGCGCAGAAGCTTGCCGTCCTCGGTCTCGTCCGGGGGATAAAGCGAACCCGACAACGCCGCCGGAACGACTTTGTTTCTGATCGATCGCGCATACTCCCCCTGGGTGGCGAAAACGGACGGAGGATCATCCCTCACGCGCCAGAGTCTTATTACGTTGACGGCGTCTTTACCGTATCCCGGCACCATGAGATCCCAGGGGACGGCGGTGATCTCCTCCGCGCCCTCCACCGTGACTGTGCACCTTCCCCCGTCCCACCGCTCGTGAACTGTCCCGCCCATTGTGACCGTGACTGCCCTCTCGGGTCTCGGCAGGAGCCACACGTCGCCGGTGGAAAGCCATTCGTCCGCCTTTTCTATCTGTTCGCCCTCCAGAAGCTTCTGCCTGAAAAAGCCGTCCTCGTAGCAAATGGAATAACCGGTCGCCGGATATCCGAGAGAGGAAAGAGAGTCCATATAGCAGGCGGCAAGCCGACCGAGGCCGCCGTTGCCGAGGCCGGGGTCCCGCTCGACGGAGTAGATCTTCTCGGGGTCACGGCCCGCCTTGCGGATAAACGCCTCCGCGGCGCCGCGAATACCGAGGCATTGAAGCGCGTTTTTCAAATTGCGGCCGACGAGGAATTCCATACATAGGTAGCAGACGCGCCTTGCTTTCGTCTCCCTGATCTGACGTCTGAAGCGAGTCCGTTTTTCCGCGAGTACGTCTCTCGTCACAGTCGAGAGCGAGCGGTATAGATCCAAGTCCGTTGCATCTGTCGGGTCTACGCCGCAATTCCTCGCGAGGAATTCCTCCGTTTTTTGCTCTATTTCCGTTTTTTCGATGTCCATTTTTCCTCCGTCATCCGTTCTCCGTCAAATCGCGATACAGTTCCATGTATTTCAAGGCGGATCTGTCCCATGAAAAGTCCTTTTCCATCGCCGACCTGATGATCGCGTCCCACTTCTCCCGTCTTGAAAACACGGACGCCGCGTATTCAAGGACCGATTTCATCTCATGAGCGTTGTAGTTTTTGAACGAAAAGCCCGTCCCCTCTCCCGTGAATTCGTTGTACGGGACGACGGTCTCTGATAGTCCTCCGGTCTCCCGCACCAGGGGTATCGCGCCGTAACGGGAGGCGATCATCTGCGACAGACCGCAGGGTTCGCACTTCGACGGCATAAGAAAGATATCCGCGCCGGCGTATATGCGCCTCGCCAGGACGGGATCGAATCTGATCTCCGCCGCCACTCTGCCGGGGTGTCTCTCCGCGACGGAGCGAAAAAAGTATTCGTATTCGGGATATCCGGTCCCGAGGATCGCGAAAACCGCCGTGCCCTGCGAGACGACTTCGTCTAAAACGCGGACTATGAGATCCATTCCCTTATGTGGGACAAGGCGGGATACAACGGCAACGATGGGAGTATTGTCATCTATCTCGAGGGACAAAGATTTTATCAGTTCCCGGCGACAGGTCCCCTTGCCCGACAGTTCCCGGGACGAATAATTCGCCGCGATGGTCCCGTCCGTCGAGGGATCGAATCTTTCGACGTCGATCCCGTTGACGATACCGCGGGTCTTGAAGGATATCTCACGGAAAAAGTTATGGAGCCCCGCGGAATAATATCCGTCCGACAGCTCGCGGGCGTAGGTCCCGCTCACCGTAGTCACCCGGTCGGCAAGGAAAGCCGCGCCTTTCAGCAGATTGATCGCGCCGTCGTACTCAACGGCGGGCAGGCACTCCTCCGGCAGACCGAAAACGTCGCCCAGTATCAGGGGGTCGTATTTGCCCTGGTACTCCGCGTTGTGGACCGTGAAAACCGTTCGGACGCCGGAATACCTCTCATCCCCGCCGTGACAGAGTTTCACGTAAATGACGGAGAGCGCGCTCTGCCAGTCGTTTGCGTGGAGCACGTCGGGGAAGAAGCCGAGAGCAGCCGTCAACTCACAGACCGCCTTGCCGAAATAGGCGAATCGCTCGCCGTCGTCGTAGTTGCCGTAGGCGAAATCCCTGCCGAAATAATAATCGTTGTCGATGAAGTAGAAAACCACGCCGTCCGACACGATCCGGCGGATCCCCAGATACTGGTCGCGCCAGCCGAGCCGGACCCGTCCTTCGTACACCGTTTCGGCGTCGAGGGTGACCTTTACCGCTTTATAAAGCGGCATGACGACGCGAACGTCTGCGTCGCCGCAGGTCCTTTTCAGGGCGCGGGGGAGCGAGCCGCTCACGTCGCCGAGTCCGCCGGTAGAAAAATAGGGCGTCGCCTCTGACGTCACGAACAGTATTTTCATGTTACCGGTCCTTTCTTTTTATTCCGGCCGACCGTAAAGCGCGATCTCCGTCGGCTCCCATTCGGACGAGGCCTTTCCCGCGACGACAACTCCCTCCCGGACCACCGTTCCGGGGCTCACCACGGCGTATTCCACCACGGCGCCCTCCATAACACGCACGTCGTCCATCAGCACGGAATACCGGACCGTCGCGCCGCGGTCGACCCTGGCGCCGCGGGAGACGACGGAGTTTTTCACCTCTCCGTTTATCACGGAGCCGTCGGAGGTTATCGAGGACTTCACGTCCGCTTCCGCGCCGATCCTCTGAGGCGGACGCGAGTCTCCGCCGGTCATAACGCGCCAGGTGACCTCTCTTACGTCGAGGCCGGATCTCTCGTTTATCAGATCCATATTTGCGCGCCAGAGGGATTCCACGGTACCGACGTCCCGCCAGTAACCGTAGAACGGATAAGAGAACACGGAAGCGCCGTCTCTCACGAGAGCCGGGAGCACGTTTTTCCCGAAATCATGACTGCTTTCTCCGTCGGCGGAGTCCCGGGCGAGATATTCGTCGAGGACGTCGCAGGAGAACACGTATACGCCCATGGAGGCGTTGCAGGATCGCGGAATCGCCGGTTTTTCCTCAAATCCCGTCACGAAAAGTTCGTCGTCGGTCTCTATGATCCCGAATCTGTGCGCCTCAGCAGGAGGCACCTCAACGGTGGCGACCGTCACGTCCGCGCCTCGTCTTTTATGCTCGGCGACCATCCTGCCGTAGTCCATCTTATATACGTGATCCCCGGAAAGGATGATGACGTATTTCGCGCCGTAACGGCGGATGAACTCCAGATTCCGGTATACGGAGTCCGCCGTGCCGGTGTAGAACGAGCCGCCGTCGCGGCCGAGATAGGGCGGCAGGATAAAAACCCCGCCGCGGGAGGAGTCAAGGTCCCATGGCCGTCCGTTGCCGATATATTCGCTCAGTTCGGCTGGGCGGTACTGGGTCAAAACGCCTACGACCCGTATGCCGGAGTTGGAACAGTTTGACAGCGTGAAGTCGATTATACGGTATTTGCCGCCGAACGACACCGCCGGCTTCGCGGTCTTGTCCGTCAGCGATTTGAGACGGTTCCCGCTTCCCCCGGCGAGGATCATGGCGACACATTCTCCCGAAATGTACATCATTTTTCCTCCTCTCCGTTCCTCTGTGACGGGAACACTCTGATCCCGCTCTCATTTTCCCGCTTCAGGATGATCCCGCTGAGGGGCGGGACGTCCACCGTGATATTGTTCATCCCGTCCGTTACGTATTTTTCTTCCTCCGTCACACTTCCGCCGTACCGGGTATAGGCGCTGTTCAAAAGAGGCGCGTAGACTCCCTCGCCCTCCGTCGGTATCCGCCTTCCGCGGATAAAACAGGGCGAGAAATTGACGATCACGGTGACGGCATCGCCCCCTGAGGCGATACGGCGGTATATAACAAGGTTTTCGTCTCTGTCGTCGGCCTCTATCCAGGAAAAACCGCTCCAGGACGAATCGTTCTCCCACAGACACGGCTCCGACAGATAAACCCGGTTCTGGTCAGCGACGAATCTACTCATTTCCCGGTGGCGGGGAAAATCGGTCATGAACCACTCGAGCTGGTTTTCATAGTCCCACTCGCGGAACTGGGCGTACTCGCACCCCATAAAGGTCAGTTTCTTCCCCGGCATGGTCATCAGGTAGGTGTAGAACGCCCGCATTGTAGAGAATTTGTCGTCGTAGGCGCCGAACATCTTGTCGATAAGGGATCCCTTGCCGTGGACGACCTCGTCGTGTGACACCGGAAGGATGAAGTTTTCCGAAAAGGCGTAAAACATAGGGAAAGTCAGTTTATCGTGGATCGTCGAGCGGCAGACCGGATCACACCTTACGTAGTCGAACAGATCGTTTGAAAAGCCCATATTCCATTTGTAATTGAAGCCGAGACCGCCCTCCGTCACCGGGTGCGTGACTTTCGGCCAGGCGGTGGACTCCTCGGCGATCATCAGCACGTCGCCGAATTCTGCGAACACCGCCGTATTGAGTTTTCTGAAAAACGCCACCGCCTCCCGGTTTTCATTGCCGCCGTCCGGATTGGGCGACCACTCACCGGGCGCTCTGTCGTAATCCAGGTACAGCATGGACGCCACAGCGTCGATGCGCAGACCGTCGATATGGTATTCGCGGAACCAGAACAGCGCGTTGGACACGAGGAACGACTGCACCTCCGGACGTCCCACGTCGAAAAATCGGGTGCCCCAGCCCTTGTGCTCCATCCGGTCCACCCCCTGATATTCGTAAAGAGGCGAACCGTCGAACTCGATAAGTCCGTTTTCGTCCTTCGGGAAGTGCGCCGGGACCCAGTCGAGGATAACGCCGATCCCGCATCTGTGAAGATAATTGACGAAATACGCAAAATCGGACGGCGTCCCGAAGCGTGAGGTGGGAGCGTAATAGCCGGTTATCTGATAACCCCAGGAGCCGTCGTAGGGGTGTTCCATCACCGGGAGCAGCTCCACGTGAGTATACCCCATCCTGAGAAGATACGGCGCGAGACGACTGGCGATCTCCCGGTAGCCGAGGTAGTGTTTGCCGTCCGCAGTCCCGCCGCCGTCCTTCGTCATCCACGAGCCGAGGTGCATCTCGTATATATTCATCGGCGCGGGATAAAAGCCGCCGGTTTTCGGCGATCTTTCAAAGATCCCTTTTCTGTAATTCATCCAGCCCGCGTCGCTCCACCCGTCCCGCGGGAGTCCGGCGACTATCGACGCCTTTCCGCCGCCGTATTCACTCCGGAAAGCATAGGGGTCGCTTTTTTGATGCCGTTTTCCGTCTTTCGATTCTATCAAGTACTTATAAAGCGTGCCCTCGAAAGGAGATGCATCCCTGACCGTCAGCTCCCAGATGCCCGTGCCCGGGATCTTTGAGAAAGGCGCGCCCGTTTCCCACCCGGTCCTGTCGGATATCAGCGATACGGACGAGGCGTTTGGCGCCCAGGCCCGGAAGGTGCAGGCGCATACGCCGCCGTCCGACGACGTATGAGCGCCGAGAAATTCGTAGGAAGTGTAATTCGTGCCCTGATGGAACAGCCATGACTGGTATTCCGTCGATCCGTCGCTCATCCGTCTCACCTCCGTCCGCCTTTTTTTCGATATTAATATCGTCATCACGCGCGAAGAATATACCGAAAATGCCATAAAACAAAAAAATCCCGGACTTTTCAGTCCGGGACGCGGGATCTCTCCCGATCTATTTGTAGTATCTTACGCTGGAGATCACTTTTCCGAGGATGAAGAGCTCGTCGACTATGATGGGCTCCATATTCTTGTTCTCCGGTTGAAGGCGATAGTGGCCGTTCTCCTTGTAGAACGTCTTGACGGTCGCCTCGTCGTCGATCAGCGCCGCGATGATCTCGCCGTTCTCCGCCACGGGAGTTTTTTCGACGATAACGATGTCTCCGTTGAGGATCCCCGCGTCGATCATACTTTCTCCGCGGACGCGGAGAGCGAAAAGGTCGTCCTTGTTCCCCACTGGGCGGCTGCCGGAGTAGGAAACGTAGCCCTCATGATTCTCGACGGCCAGTATCGGCATACCGGCGGTGATGGTGCCGAGGATCGGCACACGGACTGCCGACGGGGCGGCGTCGTCAGCGCCGTCGATACGGAGAGTCCTGCTCTTGCCGTTCTCCTTCTGGATATAACCCTTCTTCTCGAGCCGGGCAAGATACGTGTGGACCGTGGACGTGCTCCCGATACCGAGAGCGGTCCTGATGTCCCTGATCGAGGGAGAATAGCCGTTGTTCTCTATATTGCTCTTTATGTAATCGAACATCCTTTGTTCTTTTTCCGTAAGATTCGTCATAACGACCTCCGTTCTGCTGAGCTTAGTTCGGGCGGTCACACCCTCCGCCGACACTATTTTACCACATTTTCTGCAAAAAGTAAACAGATGTTCGGGTTTTGTGCCAAAAAATCTCAACAAAATTCAGCGGGGCTTTTTTGTTATTTTGACGGATTTCTACGGTTTCTCATATAGTAGACCGCGATGATGACGGTCAGCGTCAGCGGGAATACCGCCGCTGTGAGCAACCCGGTCCTGAGGGCATGAAGCGGCGCGGCGCCGCTCTTCACCGACAGATACAGATCGGAGACTTTTCCGGTTACCCACGGTCCGAGGGAGCAGCCCACGTCACCTGCGAGCGCGAGGATCGCGAACAGTCCCGGTCCGGACAAGGATCCGAAATGGGCGGAGGTGAGACTCAGGGTACCGGGCCACATGATGCTGACCCCGAAGCCGCAGAGAGAGCAGCCGAGCAAGGCGACAAAGGGAGCCCCCGACGCCACGGTGAGGAGGTAGCACAGTACCGTGATGACTCCGCAGAACAGAAGCGCCGCTTCGATCCGGGTCTTCTTGCCGTACACGCCGTAAAGGATCCTGCCAGCGCCCATGAAAACGGCGAATAGGCAAGGCCCCAGGAGGTCGCCGAGAACTTTCGTCACTCCGAGACCCTGCTCCGCGAACAGGGACGCCCACTGGCACATGGCCATCTCGGACGCGCCGCTGCAGATCATCAGTATCAGAGCGAAATACATAAGCGGAGAACTGAAATATTTCAGCAGAGGGGCTTTTTTCGCCTCGGGCGATACGGGAGGTACCGGCGCCCGCGCGAAGAGAAACACGTCTAAGATCGGAAGAACGGACCACATTATGGGAATAAGGTTCCAGTTTGCGCTCCCGATCAGCTTCAGGATGAGAGTGGATATCAGGATGACCGCGAATTGGCCTATGGAGTAAAACGAATGGAGAAAACTCATTTTTGACGCCTTGGCGTCGCTCGGGAGGCTGTCCACTATAGGGCTGACGACCACTTCCGTGATCCCGCCCCCGACGGAGTACGTGACCATGGATATGATGATCCCCGCATACGGGTCCATGATCTTCGGGAGGATGCCGAGCAGGATCAGTCCGACGGCGGAGAGAATGTGCGCCGTGATGGCGCACGCCTTGTACCCTATCCCGGCGGCGAGCTTCACCAGTATGGCGTCAACGGCGATCTGCACGAAGAATATTATGAAAATAATAGTCCCGAGTCCCGTGTACGAGATACCGTAATCGGTCCTGAAAATAAGAAAAAACAGGGCGAGCAGGTTGACCGTGATCGCCTGATTGATATACCCCAGATAACATGCGCGCTCTGTTCTTTTGTAGTCAGTCAATGTTCTTCTCCGTGAGAATGCCGTCACGTCAGTCGAGACCGGCCCTCTTTTCCATTTCTTCCGCAATTACGGCTCGACACTCGTCGAGGATGACGGCCCGTTCCGAAAACGGCACTTTTATCCCCCCGATGAGCTGATACCTTTCGTGACCCTTGCCCGCGAACAGTACGATGTCGCCCGGGCGGGACATTCTGACCGTCTGTCTGACGGCCGTCTCGCGATCGACGATGATCTCGTGCGGCGCGTCGGGACCCAGATGAGATTCGATTTCCGCGGCGATCTGCGACGGGGGCTCAAAATCGGGATTGTCGCTCGTAATCACGGTGTAGTCGGCGTATTTCGCCGACGCCTCGGCGAGTTCCCGGCGCCTCTCCTGCGTTCTGCCTCCGACGGAGCCGAAAACGCAGATTATCCTCTCCGGATCGTACTCTCTGAGCACGGAAAGGGCGCTTGTGAGACTGACGCCGTTATGGGCGTAGTCGATGATGAAGGTCCTTCCGGGGAGGCCGCGCACCACCTCAAACCGCCCTGTGACGGACGTATCGCGGAGGATATCGGACGCCAGTTCGACGGGGACGCCGTAGTAGGACGCCACCGCTATGGAGCATAGTCCGTTGTAAACGCTGAATTTCCCGGGGGTCATCAGCCGTACGGGCGTTGTTTTCCCGCCGTGAACGCAGTCGAAGGTCACGCCGAGAGAGTCCGTGTCGCGGTACGGTTCGACGTTTGAGGCGAAGAAATCCGCGCCGGAGTCTGTGACGGAAACGGATACCCTCTCCGTCGTTTTGTCTCCGGAAATGACAGTGAGAGACGCCAAATCGTCGGCGTTATATACGATAAGACGCTTGTTGTAGTCGGAAAACAGCTTTGACTTGGCAGCTTTGTATTCCTCGAAGGAGGCGTGCTCGACGGGACTTATGTGGTCCCGGAACAGGTTGGTGAACACGGTGACGTCAAAGTCTATACCGTGGACCCGGTAGTGGTCCAGCGCCTGGGAGGAGACCTCCAGCGCCACGTGCGTCACGCCGGAAGAGCGCATCATGGAAAAAAAGTGATGGAGCTCCAGACTCTCCGGGGTGGTGTTCATGGTCTCGATATGTTCACCGTTTATGATGACCCCGTTGGAGCCGATATACGCGCAGGAAATGCCCGCGGCGTTGAGGACGGAGTGGACGAGAAGAGCCGTGGTGGTCTTCCCCTTCGTGCCGGTGATACCTATGACGTGGAGCTCGTCCGAAGGTCTGTCGTAGAAGGTGGCGGAGATAACGGCAAGAGCACGCCTCGTATTGCCGGTGACGATCTGCACGGCGTCCCGGGGAAGGTCGAGTTTTCGCTCTACGAGAAAAGCGCGGCATCCGTTCTCATACGCCAGAGGCGCGAAAACGTGGCCGTCGGTCCTCGCCCCCGCGAGGCAGACGAACAGATCCTCTCTGCCGGAGCGGCGCGAGTCATACTCGATGCGCGAAATATCGACGCCGTCAATATCGCCCGCCGCGACGGAATATTCGATTCCCGACAAAAGACGTTTCAGCAACATCGCCGCGTCTCCTTTCCCGGTCAAGGCGTGTATTCCCTTCCGAACAGTTTTATGGCGTATTCGGCGAGAACGTGGAGAGAGTCGATATAGAACGGATCGTCTCCCAGTTCCCTTTTGAGCAACGAAAGCTCGGTGCAGGCGAGGATCGCGCAGTCGCACCCTTCTTCTCTGAGGGGTACCGCGACCCGGTCGAGTTTCTCACGGGGCGGGATAACGCCGCGTTTCACGTCGCCGTAGATTATGTCCATGAGGGTCGACTGCCCGGCGTCGTCCGGGACAGCCCATTCGAGGCCGATCCTCTCGAATTCGTGTTGATATGACATACTCTTCACAGTTCCCTCGGTGGCGAGGATCGCGGCCTTTTTGAAGCCGGCGCGCCTGACGTACTCGCAGGTCTCCGTGATGATGCTGGGCACGGGAACACTGACGGATCTCCGCACTTCGCCTATAAAATGGTGGGCGGTGTTGCAGGGGATGACGATGGCGTCCGCGCCGTATTTTTCGAGCCGTACGGCGTCTTCCACCATGTACGGAACGGGGTCCTCGTCGCTTCTGCCGAGGATGAACGCCGTTCTGTCCGGGGTGGACGCGCGGCTCGATATTATCATATCAATGTGGTCCTGATCCCTTTCCACTTTGGTGTGGCGGGTGACCAGTTCGTAGAAATACGCGCTTGAAAGCGGACCGAGTCCGCCGAGAACTCCAAGCAGTTTCATGACTAACTCTCCGTTTATCCGTTCAGAGGACTGAACTATTTGTATTTCTTCTTCTGCCGCCTCATCTGTTCCGCGACGCAGATAAATCTCACGGGGTTGAATCTAAGGTCGGGCGCATACCAGAGAGAGGAGCGGCTGTTCCCTTCTTTATCCAGTTTTTTTGCCGTTTCAACGAGGGACGGGTCCTCCGTGTACCTGAACGCGACGGACTTCGGAACGTGATGCCAGAAGAAGCGCTTGTCGCAGTACGTAACGTCGTCTCCGCCGTCGTCGAAGACCTCGGCGGCAAGACGGGCTACGTTCAGACCGGAGGAGGTGACGTAGTAGTTGCTCCTTCCCTGCCTGAGGTTGATCTCAAACACGCGGAAGTCGTCTCCGTCGCCGTTGAGTTTGATGTCAAAGTTGGAAAAACCGGTATAGTGAAGCTCCTCGAGAAGGTTTTTGATCTTCCCAGCCAGAGGAAACTCCGAAACGGGCTCCGTGACGATGGCGGCGTGGTTGCCGAGGCCCTTCGGAGTGTGCTCCTCGAGCATCGTGTGACCGAGGCACATAGCGCGGACCTTGCCGTTTTTGTCGGAGAAACAGGTTAGGACGCGCATGTGAGAGTCGCCGCCCTCGATGAACTCCTGCAGGATGACTTTATTCGAGTATCCGGAGCCGTAGATCGCGCTGATGATCTCAGCGGCGCGGGCGGCGTCGTCGGCACGGTAGACCTTCTTCATGCCGTCAAAGGGATTTTTCCAGTATTCGATGCTGGACGACGGCTTGATTATGATGGGATAGTCGAAACCGAGCTTCTCGGGAGCGAGATTTTCCTCCTGCGCGGCGCCTCCGAGGACTTTCGTCTTCGGGTACGGGATGCCGTGGCGTTCGCAAAGCTCGTAGAACTCCGCTTTCGACGCCATTCTGGGCTGAAGCGCATCGTCAGGATACGGAATCGTATAGTCCGGCAGTCTGTCCCGGCAGCGGGCGATCATGGTGGCGTAGTCGTCGGTGCATCCGAACAGGACCAGTTTTTCGCCCTTATGCTCCGCCGCGAAGTCGCCGAGGACCCGGAGCATGGTCTCCTCGTTGTCGATATCGGGGATCGGGGTGAATCTTACAATCTTCGAATACTTGGTCGCGGAGACGGCGTAACGGCCGAAGGCGTAAGATACGACTCCGTATTGCTCGTGAAACGCCCGGGCGACGTTGTAGCAGTTGAGGTCGGCCCCCAAAAGGACCGGAGTTACGATGTTTTTCATAGGGAATCCCCCTTTTATATCAAACGATAAATCTGTCGTGCCAGGTCAGGAAGGTGAACGTAGTCCATATCTTTCTGCCGTTGTTTGCCTTGCCGTCGCGGTGATCGTCCAGCATACGGAGAAGCTTGTTCGCTTCGAAGTACTCCGCTGCCACGTCGGAGGAAAACGCCTTTTTTACTCTGTCGTAATAGGGATCCTCGGCAAGCCATTTTCTGATGGGTACCGGGAAGCCCTTTTTCGGGCGGTTCGCCCACTCGTCGGGAAGAGTCTTGTTCGCCGCGGTGCGGAGCACCGCTTTGGTGTCGATACC
Organism: Clostridia bacterium; assembly: GCA_017518025.1. GTDB lineage: Bacteria > Bacillota > Clostridia > Oscillospirales > CAG-272 > RUG11130. Next base: position 7,975 of record JAFWWR010000338.1, on the reverse strand, counting down.
GTTGATCTTATACCCTGACGGGATCGTCTGCGCCTCTTCCATGACGACGCGATCAAGATAAGGAACGCGAAGCTCAAGGGAATGAGCCATGCTCATTTTATCCGCTTTCAGCAGGATATCGCCGGGCAGCCAAAGTTTTATGTCGAGATACTGTTTCTTTTCGACCTCGGAGAGGCCCTTCGCCTCCTCGTAAACGGGAGCCGTCACCTCGTGCGCCGTCGGGCCGCAACGGTACTTCGGTCTCAGCACGTCAAACGCCTCTTTTTCGGGATAAACGAACGCCTCGCCGATGAAGTACCTTTCCGGTTGTCCGCTTCCTTTGATGAGGAAATCATGGCCTTTGAACTGGGGCAGGTGCGATACGGCGGAAGCCACTCCGCGACGGAGGAAACCGGGGATCTTTTTATACTTTCTCATCATGGGCACGTCGTCGTACCACTCGTAACCGGCGTAGATCTCGTCCGCGCCTTCACCGGAGAGGACAACGGTCACGTGCTGTGACGCCAGTCTCGCCAGGAAATAAAGCGGAACGGAGGACGGGTTCGACTGGGGCTCGTCCATGTGATACTGGATATCGGAGAATACATCGAAGCACTCCTCCGGAGTAAGATGCTCGATGAAATTGTTGACGCCGAGGATCTTCGAGAGTTCCTTCGCTTCGCCGGTCTCGTCGAATTTCTTGTTTTCAAATCCCACGGAGAAGGTGTCGTCCGGCATCAGCGCCGCCGTTATGTAGGACGAATCAACGCCGCCGGAGAGGAACGATCCGACCTTCACGTCGGAGATCTTGTGGGACCGGACGGACTCTCTGACGCGGAAATCGATCTTCTCCGCCCATTCGTCGTAGGTAAGATCCGATTTCTTCGTGAAATCCACGTTCCAGTACTGTCTCTTCTTCATCACGCCGTCGGCGTACTCAAAGCAAGTGGCGGGGAGAAGCTTGTACGTCCCCTTGAAGAAAGTCTCCTCCATGGAGGAATACTGGAAGCTGAGATAGGGTCTCAACGCCTCGGGGTTCACCTCAGGATGGAATTCCGGGTGCTCCAGGAAGGATTTTATCTCCGAGCCGAAAATGAAGTGACCGGAGGGGGTCACGGTATAATAGAACGGCTTGATCCCGAACGGGTCTCGGGCGCCGAACAGCCGTCTGTTCTTCTTGTCCCAGATGACGAACGCGAACATTCCCCGAAGACAGTCCACGATTTTGTCTCCGTACTCCTCGTAGCCGTGGACGATGACCTCTGTGTCGCAGCGGGTCCTGAAGACGTGGCCCCGGGCGATGAGCTCGTCGCGGAGATCCATGAAGTTATAGATCTCGCCGTTGTAGACGATGACGACGGAGCCGTCCTCGTTATACATGGGCTGGGAGCCGTCGGATAGGTCGATGATGCTGAGCCGTCTGAAGCCCAGCGCCGCTGAATCGGAATCTTCCTCTCCCTCGATATGATATCCGTCGGAATCGGGTCCTCTGTGGATGATCCTGTCCGCCATTCTGCGGAGGATCTTCTCTCTGCTCTCGATCTGTCCGGTAAAGCCAACAAATCCGCACATATATCAAAACTCCTCGGTTGTTTTTTATCGTTTGGGAACGTTTTTATCTTTATTATTTTATCACATTCGGCGCAGGAAATAAAGAGAATTGACAAATTTGTTACCCCGGGGGGCTTTTTTTGATAAAAAGACGGACGCTTCCCTGTCGGGGAGCGTCCGCGAACGCTGTTTACATCAAAGAACGGGCGTCGAAACCGTCCACCTCGATCACGTCGCACACCTTCACGTCTCCCGCCAGTTTCGACAGGTCGGAAAAGTCGAGACCCGGTCTTATGCCGACGATAACGCGGATGGCGTCGGTCCTGTCGGCGGAATCAACGATTGCCTTTACGGGGACGACCAGTCTGCCGTCCGAGGAACCCGTTTTTATCACGTCCGTGACGGCAAAAAGCGCGTCCAGGAGGATGAACGCTCCGTCCGGCGCGTCCTTGCCCTGCATGATCCAGATAAGCGAGGACGACGCCCTTTCGAAGCTCACAAGCGGCTTTGAGAGAAGATCCATCGCTATTTTCTCCCGCGTTTCGGAGAAAGTCTCAGATATACGGCGGGCGGTGACGGGACCGACTCCTTTGATCCTGAGCAGTTCCCCATAATCCGCGGAAAAAACTCCGCTCAAAGAGCCGAACCGGTCGAGAAGACGGTGAGCGATGGGGTTTGTGTCGGCGCGGCGGATGGTGTCAAAAAGAAACAGTTCCAGGAGGACGTGCTCCTCCAGCCCCAGCGCGCCCTCTTTTTCGAAGCGCCTGCGGACTCTTTTTCTGTGTTCAGAATGAAGTGTACGCTCGCTGTCTTTTCCCATACCAAAACCCTATCCCGATATTTGATCAGTTTACGCCTACGGCTTTGAGGTAAAGAGTCGGCCAGGCGGGGGAGCTTGCCGCCTCGATGTTGTTGACGAAGATCACGTCGGTAAAATGATATCCCTCGAATGCTTCCACGATATTGAAGTCGGAATACCGAGCGTCCACCACGAAAATGTTGCCGTAATGTTCGGCGAGGAACGGGACGAACGCGTTGCCGAAGGAATCTTTCATCACAAGGACGTTCAGATCCTGGGGGTTCTCGGGCACGTTGATGACGGTGTACGGATTGTCGCCGCAGAGGAACGCGGGATAGCCGGGGCTCCACTCCATAATGGCGGAGTCGTAGGTCTGTACTTCGCCCTGCTTTGTATGGATAGTCATGGTCAGAGGTTTCGTCGGGAAAAACGCCTCGACGGAATCTTTAAACGATTTGACTCGCTCGTCCTGGGTGTATTCATACATGGACCCCTGATAACTGTCGGTCAATTCCATGGTCCTGAAGTTTTCAAGCGGTGTGGGTTCGAATCCTACGGACTCAGCAAACGCCTTATATGCATAATACGCGCCGCGATCGGTCCAGTGGTGATCAGTTCGGAAGTAAAGATATTCGTCCCGGTGAGCGAGTATCTCCCTGCCAACGTTGGGACAGTTCAAGCCGCGGTCTGCGCAGATCCCCGCCATGGTGTCGAATGCCGCTCCCTGATCAGGAAGTTTGTCGCGGAAATTATCGTTGTCAATCATTATCGACGAGGTAGGACCGACGAGTACCGTCATTCGTTCCGGATTGAACGTCTTTTTGTAGTAAGCGGCGGTGTCCGCGTAGCTCGTAAACGAGCCGGGATCAAAGAATCCCTGAGAATAAACCGCGTCGCCGTAGATGAAGAGCCCATTGGTCATGACGTCGATCCCGTTCTCGCCTTCCTTCACCGATAAGGCTTCAATGGTAAAGGTACACGTCAGTGGGTCCGCGCCTTCGACCTTGCAGGTGAGAGTTGCCTTGCCGGTGTTCTTGGCTTTAACGTCGACCTTTGCTCCGTCTTCCGTCACGATCTCGACAATGGACGGATCGTCCATCTCCCACGTGACGGAGGAGCTTAAATCATCCGCCCCGAGAAGCGAAATGGTCATTCCGCTTCCGACGGTCAGCTTCATCTCGCTTTTCGAGAGCTTCAGACCGGTGACCTCAGTCGGATCCGTTTCCGGAGGATCGGTCACAGCCTCCGTTTCTTTTTTAAGATCATCGAGCTTTTTGTTCAGATCGTTCTTCTTCTGTTCGTCATCCTTTCCTTTGTCGGTAAGCATAACGAACTGATTTCCTCCCGCACTGTAGTTCACGCCGTAGAGGGTGTCCAGCTTCTTCGAGGCGGAGATGAACTGTTCCCGGAAGAGAAATCTGTCGTTGAAAAACTCCGTCACTCCGTCGGCGAACTTGCCTTCGATGATATTCGAGAAGGTGATCTTCGGGAAGGACGCCAGCTTGCGCTTCTCGTTCTCGGAATAGTCTTTTCTGCCCGGGAAAAGCGTCCAGATGATGTTGACGACGGCAAATACAAAGAAGACGGCGGCGAGAATCATGACGCAGACGGTGTCCGTCCGGCGGTATTTTGCACTGTATCTCGTTTTCATGTAACTTATCCTCCTGTAGCCGGATGCGGATCAGAACGCCCAGTACAGGAACGGGCTGAACCCGCTTCCCACAAGACTGATCGTGGAGATCGCTATCAGCGCAAGCTCGCACAGCGTTCTGGAATATCTGTAAAAGCCGTAGGATACTTTTAATTTGCTTCCGATGGTCTTCAGCAGCCAGGGCACGAACGGGAGAGCGAGGATCACGCCGCCGAAGAGCAGAAACACGTTGGACGCGAGAACGGAATTCGTGAAAATGTCGGTAAACGACTTAACTCCGATCCCGAACAGATACCCGAGGGATACGAAGGTGTTTTTCGTGAAATAGAAGATCGCAAACCCGAAGACGGTGATAAATATGAAATAGAACTTTGATATGACGAAAGAAACGACTCTCGGGATGCGTTTCAGGTAGTCGAGGAAGAACTTTTTCTCAAAGATCAGAAGAAGCGCGTAGAACAGGCCCCACAGAACGAAATTCCACGACGCGCCGTGCCAGAAGCCGGTGAGAAGCCAAACAACGAAGATGTTGCGCAGGTGGTGGCGTCTGTTGCCCCCGAGGGGAATATAGACGTAATCCCTGAAAAACGTGCCGAGGGAGATATGCCAGCGTCTCCAGAACTCCGTGGCGCTGGACGAGGCGTAGGGATGACGGAAGTTCTCGAGGAATTTGAAGCCGAACATCTTCCCGAGGCCGATCGCCATGTCGGAATAGCCGGAAAAGTCGAAATAGATCTGCAGCGCGTAGAAGAACGCGCCCGCCCACCTGGCGACGAACGTGACGTTGGGGAGAGCGTACAAAGAGTTGACGGCAAGAGCGCACTTGTCGGCAATGAGGATCTTCTTCGCCAGACCCACGGAGAAGCGGAAAACGCCGTCGTTGAAATCGTAAAGACGGACGCGCCTCTCGTCGAGCTGGGATTCGATATCCTTGTACCTCACGATAGGTCCCGCGATAAGCTGTGCGAAGAAGGAGACGTACAGAAGAAGGTTGACGAAGGACCGCTGGACCCTCACGTCCCGTCTGTAAACGTCGATAACGTAGGACATGGCCTGGAACGTAAAGAAACTGATACCGATAGGCATCCGGATGTTCGGCACGGGCAGCCCGGCGTGAAAGACGTTGTTTACGGTCTCCGCGAAGAGTCCGGTGTACTTGAACACGCAGAGGATAGACAGATCGATCACGACGGCAACGGCGAGCCAGACGCGGGCGCCTGCAAGAGTGCGGCGGGAATCGATGATAAGACCCGCAAAATAGTTGGCGGCGACCATAAAGAACATGAGGAAAACGTAGAGCGGCTCGCCCCATGCGTAGAATACAAGTGAGAAAACGATCAGAATGATCTTCCGCGCGCCGGTCGACTTCGTGAGAAAGTAGATCGGAAACAGAAGAGCCATGAAGAAATAGACGAAAAACTGTGAGGAGAAGATCATGTAAACACTCCGGTATATCGAAATAAAAGCGACGCGGCGCCGCAAAAACATCCTAAATTACAGTATATCATTTTTTAGCCCGTTTGTAAACAAAAACCGACGCTTTACGACAATATTTTCGAGAAAGGACGACCCACAAATGATTGTTGGCAGTATCGGGGATAATATACGAAAAACCGGCCGCCGGAAAAACCGGCGACCGGTTGCGGATCGATCAGAGACCGCGCTTGACGTAGGTGGTGTGGAGAAGCTCGTGAGCTCTGTGGCTTCCGGGCTCGCCGAGGTACTCGCTGTAGATCTTCTTGATGATGGAGTTCTCGTGAGATTTTCTGAGATCCATCCTCTTGTCTGCGTTATAAAGAACGCTTGCGCGAACAGCGCGGAGATCCACGGAGTTACGGACGGAGAACGGCTGGATCGGCTGACCGCCGCCGTTGACGCATCCGCCCGGGCACGCCATGATCTCGATGAACTGGACGTTGTATTCGCCGCTCTTGACGCCATCAAGAAGCTTCTTCGCATTGCCGGTGCCGGAGGCGACGGCTACGTTGAGCTCAAGATCGCCGAGCTTGTAGGTGGCGAACTTGATGCCGTCGGTACCGCGGACCTCGGTGAAGTCCACCTTCTCCAGCGGCTTGCCGAGAACGACCTCGGCCGCGGTACGGAGAGCGGCCTCCATAACGCCGCCGGTGGCGCCGAAGATTACGCCCGCGCCGGAACCGATGTCGATAGGCGTGTCGAATTTCTCGTCAGCGAGATTCTTGAAGTCGATGCCCGCTGCGTTGATCATTCTGCCGAGCTCTCTCGTTGTCACGGCGATGTCGACGCCCGGGATGCCGTCGGCGTCCTGATCGTCGCGGGTGACCTCGAATTTCTTTGCCGTGCAGGGGATCGCGGAGACGAACACGATGTCCTTCGGGTCAAGTCCCATCTTCTCGGCGAAGTAGGTCTTATAGACAGCGCCGAACATCTGCTGAGGAGACTTGCAGGAGGACAGATTTTCCGTCATATCCGGGAAATAGTGCTCGCAGAACTTGATCCATCCGGGCGAGCAGGAGGTGATGAGAGGCAGCTTGCCGCCGTTCTGGAGTCTGTCGATGAACTCGTGGGCCTCTTCCATGATGGTGAGGTCGGCGGTGAAGTTCATGTCGTATACGCCGTCGAAGCCGAGGCGCTTCAGAGCCGCGACCATCTTGCCCTCGGTGTCGGTGCCGGGCTCGAAGCCGAAGCACTCGCCGATCTGGGCGCGGACGGAGGGAGCGCAGCAGATCGCCACGTGCTTCGTCGGGTCGTTGATGGCTTCTCTGACTCTGTCGGTGTCGTCCTTCTCATAGAGGGCGCCAACCGGGCAGGCGACGATGCACTGACCGCAGTTGATGCAGGAGGTGTCGGCGAGAGGAAGCTCGAACTGGCTTCCGATAGCGGTGTCGTAACCTCTGTTCTGAGCGCCGATGGCGCCGATGCCCTGGACCTTGTTGCAGACCGCTACGCATCTGCGGCAGAGGATGCACTTGCTGTTGTCGCGGATGATGGACGGGGAGGATTCGTCGATATCGTAATCCCTCTCGTCGGACTTGAAGTAATGCTCGTCCACGCCGAATTCGTTGGCAAGTCTCTGCAGCTCGCAGGTGGTGGAGCGGATGCAGGACAGGCAGTGCTTCTTGTGAGCCGAAAGGACGAGCTGGATGTTCATTTTTCTCGCCTGACGGACCTTTTCGGTGTTGGTGAAGATCTCCATTCCCTCGTTGACGGGGTAAACGCAGGCGGTGACGAGTCCTCTCGCGCCCTTGACCTCAACGAGGCAGAGACGGCAGGCGCCGATCTCGTTGATCTCTTTGAGATAGCAGAGCGTGGGGATCTCGATGCCGGCGTACTTCGCGGCCTCGAGGACCGTGCTTCCGGCGGGGACGGAGTATTCAACGTTATTTATTTTTACATTTACCATATCCATCTCGATTACTCCTCACTTATTTCTTGATGATCGCGCCGAACTTACATGTATCGAAGCATGCGCCGCACTTGATACACTTGGTCTTGTCGATGGAGTGGATCTCTTTGACCTGACCGCTGATGGCGCCCGCCGGACAGACCTTCGCGCACATGTGGCACTTCTTGCACTTGTCTGCGACGATCTCGTAGGACAGCAGGTTCTTGCAGACGCCCGCGGGACATCTCTTCTCCTTGATGTGCGCCACGTACTCGTCGCGGAAGTTGCGCAACGTAGAGAGCACCGGGTTCGGAGCGGTCTGTCCGAGGCCGCAGAGAGAAGCGCTCTTGACGTAGTTGGCAAGCTCTTCGAGCCGGTCGAGGTCTTCCATCTCTCCGTTGCCGGAAGTGATCTTGTTGAGGATCTCGAGCATGCGGACCGTGCCTATACGGCAGGGTGCGCACTTACCGCAGGATTCGTCGACGATGAATTCGAGGAAGAACTTTGCAAGGTCGACCATGCAGGTGTCCTCGTCCATTACGATAAGTCCGCCGGAACCCATCATGGAGCCGATCTTGATAAGGTTGTCGTAGTCGATGGGGGTGTCGATGAGAGAAGCGGGGATGCATCC
>JAFWWR010000029.1 GCA_017518025.1 Clostridia bacterium | reverse complement strand
GGCGCCCTTCAGGGCGGTGATCGACTGGTTGTTATACTGAGCCGGTTCCTGTTTTTTTGCCATTTTGTCTCAAATCCTTTCGTGATATGGCCGTCAGCGGCGTTTTCTCGGTCGAGTCGCCGGGATGCGGGACCTGAGTTTCTTCTGTCTGTACCGCGCCCGGAGCAGAACGTACGCCACGGACAGCAGCACGCACGCCGCCAGGGCGGCGCGGAAGAATACGGACGAGGAGAATTTCTTGACTCTCTCCAGAGCGAACAGCAGCTCGCTCCGGGGCACGTCCGAGGTGGCCGTGAGTTCCACGGTGCCGAGACTTTTGCCGTCCAGCACCGCCATGGCGACGCCGAGCTTTTCGTTTTCCTTCACCGGCGCCCGGAGGAAATCCTCCTCCGTCCGGCAGCTTATCTGCACGTCGTTCTCCACGTCAACGTCCGACGGGAGGAACACGGACAGGTTTTCCGCCGCCGCCAGCGTCACGTAGTCCGCCGTGGCGGACATTCTGACGGGCATCTCGCAGATGACCTGCCCCTTCTTTATCACGCTTCGGAAGGAGTAGGACTCGTACGCCCAGTTCAGCAGGTCCACGGTGCCCTTGTAGTTGTAGAACTCGTCCTCGTCGGATTCCGCGTTCATGATCACGCTGAGGTAGGTCACGGTGTTGTCCTCGTTTTTCGCCACGGCGACGGCGCAGTAGCCGCCCTGAGGCGTGGAGCCGGCGTTCATGCCCACGACTCCCTCGTAGTAGTAGCTGTCGAGATAGTATTTCGATATGAGGCAGTTTCTGTTGTAAACGTTCCGGTATTCGCTCATGTTGGTCTTCTCGAGCACGTACCGGACCGTGCCGACCATCTCCATGAAGGTCTCGTTCCTGTAGGCGTATTTCGCGATCTTCGCCGTGTCGGAGACGGTGGTCTTCATGTTGTCGTCGTGCATCCCCGTGCAGTTGGTGTAGACGGTGTTCCAGGCGTTGAGCTCCCCGGCCTTCTTGTTCATGAGGTTGACGAAGGCCTCCTCGGAACCCGCAGCGGCGAACGCCAGCACGTAGGCGGCGTCGTTGGCGTTGTTGACAAGCAGGCAGTAAAGCGCCTGGCGCGGGGTTATGATCTCCCCCGCCATGAGACCGACGGCGTTGCCGCGGACCGGGTACAGCATCTCTTCAGTGACGGTCAGGGGCTCGTCCAGCCGGTCGGCGAGCTCTTCCAGCGCCACGATGCCGGTCATGATCTTCACCGTGGAGGTGGGATAGACCTCCGCCTCAGCGTTCAGCTCGTACAGCACCGAATCGGTCTCGAAGTTATAGAGGCACGCGCTCCCCACATGCTCCAGCTGAGGGGCCTCCATGCGCGGAGCGTCCTCCGGCGCCGCTTCCGTCTCCGTTTCGCCCTCGGCGAAAACGGGGAGGAGGACGGAAAAAAGCAACAGAGCGGAAAAGATGAGGGAGACGGCGCGCAGGGCGGGCGTCTTTTTTGTGATGCGTCTCATTTTTTTCGCTCCTTTTCTGTTGTTTTCGGTTTTCGGGGATCACTCCCCGGCGAGTCTGAAATATTCCTCCGCGCGGCGGGCGTCGGCCGCCACGGCGGCGGCGAGATCCCCGAGAGAGTCGAACTTCTTCTCGTCGCGGAGCCGGTCGAAGAGGGAGACCCGGACGACCTTGCCGTACAGGTCCGGCGTCCCGCCGATGACGTGCGTTTCCAGCGTGTCCGTGCCAAGCGCCGCGCCCTCCGGAAGAACGTAACCGGGGTTTTTCTTGAGAAACTCCTCAAGCTCCGCCTCGTCTACCGTGGGGCACGTCCCCATATTGCACACCCCCGGGAGGTCGCGCGCCTCTCCGTCCTCCTCAAAGGAGACCCGGCAGACGTAGACGCCCGGGGCGGGCGCCGCCAGATTTCCCGGGATGATCTGATTTAAGGTGGGGAAGCCCAGTTCCCTGCCCAGCATCTTTCCGCGGACTACGGGCAGACAATAAAAATGCTCCCGGCCGAGAAGGCGGGCGGCTTCTTTCACGTCGCCCGATTCCACCAGACGGCGGACGCGGGTGGAGGAGATCGCCTCCCCGCCCGACGTGACGGAGGGGACCGTCGTGCATCCCATGCCGAGCGCTCCGCAGAAGCGGGCGAGGTCGCCGGCGTCGGAGGAAGCGCCAAATCCGAAGCGGAACGACTCGCCGCATACGGCGTGGGACGCGCCGAGCTTTCTTTGCAGCACGTCGCGGACGAACTCCTCTCCGGAGAGGGAGCGGAGGTCCGCGAAATCCTCCGCGACGACAAAGTCCGCCCCGGCGTCGCCGAGAAGGCGGAATCGGGCGTCGTCGTCAGTCAGAAGGCGCTGGCGGGAGCCGCCGGTGAAAGTCCACGCCACGATCCGCCGGCCGCCGGCGACGGCGGCGGCTCTGCGAAAAAGCTCCCGGTGACCGGCGTGGACGCCGTCAAAAAAGCCCAGTACGGCAACGCATCCGGACGGAAGCGTATCGCTCGGAGTCATATCCGGGAGACTAAAGATCTTCATTGTTCGCCGGGCCGTCAGAGACCGAGATACTCCCTGAGAAGGGCGAGCATCAGCTCGTCGCGGTCGATCTTGCAGATGTTGGCGCGGGCGTTCTTGTAGTTAGTGATGTAGGTCGGGTCCTCCGTCAGGATGTAGCCGGCGATCTGCACCAGGGGGTTGTATCCCCTCTCGTTCAGGGCGTCGTAGACCGAACGGAGCAGCTTGTGGCGCTCTCTGTCGCGGTCCTCTCCCTTGATGGAGAAGGTGATCGTCTTATCCTTCTTATCTTTTTCGAAACCGGGGCACATAATACCACCATTCCTTTCCTGCGTACGAGGTACACACTATTCCGAGTATATTATATGATATTTCGGCATACAAAATCAAGCGGGATCGGGAAAATGTTGACCCGAATCAAAGAAAAATCGGGTATTTTTCCTCCACGGAGCGGGGTTTTTACTCGAATTCGGTCTCGCCGTCCTCGGTAAAGAACCGTTTTCTGGTTATGGAGAGGGAGGCGTCCGCTCCAGCGAGAGAAAACTCGCGCTCCAGCGCCCGGCGGACGTATTCGGGGTTGAGGTAGGAGCTGTCGCCGGCTCCCGTCACCGCCGTGACGGTGAGATTTTTTCCTTCCGCCCGGGCGGAAATGCGTTTCACGAGAGGGGAGATGTCCGTCTCGCGCTCTCCGCTCTTCGAGCGCTTCATGAGGATCACCGACCTGTCGAACAGCGCCGGTATCGCCGTCTCCGCGTCGGCGGGGAGGTTTTCGCAATCCGTCCAGACTATCTCGTTCTCCGCCCATTTTATTCCGGTGAGCTTGCGAGACGCGGTGTAGACGCGGTTGATCTCTATCCCCGGGGGGACGGTGCGGCGGAGCCGGTCTGCGATCTCGCCGTCGCTCATCTCCTCCGTGATGCGGAAGTCGAGGATCTCGTCGTCCCCGGCGCATCCCACGGAGAGGGACGAGGCGAACACCAGTCTCGGGATGGGGTTGAAGCCCTCGCTGTACCAGACCGGGATCCCGGCGCGCCTTATGACGCGGGTCATGGTCTTGGCCAGGTCCAGGTGGGAGATCCACAGCATGGCGCCGCCCTTTTTGAAGCGGACCCGGACGGAGCGTACCGGCGCGGGATGAGGCGCGTCCTCCGGCGCGGGACGGACGGGCGGTTTCTCTCCCGTGACGATGTTCTCGCTGTCGTCGCCGCCGCCGTGACCGGGGCACCAGCGGCAGTACTTTGCCGGAACGAGCCGGTTTACGCCGCAGCCGGAGCATTTTTCCTTGCAGGACGGGGTGGTGGCCGCCTCCTGCGCCTTGTGGCGCTCCCGGAGGAGAAATTCCTTCGTGACGCCGCAGTCGATCACGTCCCAGGGGAGGATCTCCCCGTCGGGGATGGTACGGCACGCATAGAAGGACGGGTCGAGGCCGCAGTCGCGGAAGACCTCCGTCCACTTGTCGAAGTCGAAGTACTCGTCCCAGGCGTCAAAGCGCATACCGCGGCGCACCGCCGCCTCCACCGCGTCGGCGACCCGGCGGTCGCCCCTGGCGAACACCGCCTCGATATGGGAGACCCGGGCGTCGTGGTAGTTATAGCGGATCTTGCGGTCCTTGATGTGGTCGAGGAGGAATTTCTGCTTTTCCTCCAGCAGCGGGAAGGTATTCTGCCCCTCCCACTGGAAGGGGGTGTGGGGCTTCGGGATGAAGCACGCCACGCTGAGGGTGACCTGGGGCTGCATCCGGCGGTTTCTCCCCTCGC
>JAFWWR010000337.1 GCA_017518025.1 Clostridia bacterium | reverse complement strand
TTCGAATAGTACTTGCCCGATTTGACGTCGGCGAAATCCGGTCGGAATTCCACCTCGGGGGATCCCTCTCTCCGATAGAGCACCGTGACGAACATCCCTCTCGTCATGGAGCCCGCCGGGTCGAAACGGTCGTCCGTCACGCCCTTCATGTACCCCTTTTCGGTGACGTACATGACGGCGTCGTGGCTCCATCTTTTCTCTTTCACGTCCGTGTAGCCGCCGTCGGCGTAAGCCGGCAGGGCCGCGATCAGAAGAAGGATCGATGCGAGGATGATGGATACGAGTCTTGTTTTTTTCATGAGCTATCCCTTTTGCGCGTGATCAGAGCGCGGTATTCTCAAGGTACTTGACGAGAGCGGCATAGAAGGACAGAATACCGCCCTGACCCCAGCCGTTGTTCTCGTTGTAGTTTTCGCTGTAGGAGCCGAATCCGCCGGAGGGGCCGGAGCAGCCGTAGACTATGCCGTCGTCGCCGAAGAATCTGAGGCACGCCTCGGCTATCGCCTTGACGGTGCCGTCGTCGACGGATCCCGCGTGACCCGCTTCCTTGGCCTTCAGCACGCCCCACATGATCATCCCCGTGGCGGACGAGTCGGCCGGGCCGTCACGTTCCGCCAGGGACCAGGAGAACGTGTTGTCGGGAGAAAGGTAGCGGAAGGTATTTTTGATCAGCGCGTCGCAGGCGGCGCAGACGCTGTCGTCCGGGCAGTCTTCCATGACGCCGCCCACGGCCAGCATAAGCCAGCCGGTACCTCTGCCCCAGCCCATCTCGCCTCTCCCGGCGCCGCCGGTGGTGTATCCGTGGTTTACCAGCTTTCTGGCGGGATCGACGCCGTATTTCAGGTAGTTGTCCACCTGGAGCAGCGCCCTTGCCTCCGCCTCGCCGTCGCCGAACAGGCGGCCGTATCTCGCAAGGAACGGAGTCATTACTCCGGTGCCGTCGACGTAGATTTCGTTGTTCATGAGCTCGTAGGTGTATTTGAGTTCGCCGTAGGTGTCGCATGGCCACGTATCGAGCTTTTCTTTCAGAACTCTGCATGCGTCGGCGTATTTCTCGTCGCCTGTCTTCTCGTACAGCAGCAGCACCACGGTCGCGAACAGCGCCGGTTCGGTGGGACGCAGTTCGTCCCCCAGCTCCATCCACGCGTCAACGTACTCGGCGAGGAAGTCGAATCTGCCGAGCTCCGCGAGGCCGAGGACTATCGTGCCCTCCATGCAGCCGGTGGGGTTGAAACCGGGATCGGCCTTTCTTTTGTCAAGAGCCTCCCAGAGCATCTGCTCCGCGTAGTCGGCGATCTTGTTCGCCTTTTCACGGTAGAAATCGGCGAGAGTCGTGAATTCCGTTTCGTCGAATCTCTTGAGGATCGTCGCCACCTGCTCGCGGGTGGCATATCCCCGCGGGACGAGGGTGTCCTTAGTCACGCCGCCGATGAGCTTCTTGCCCACCGCCCAGCTCATGGCGTCCGCAGCGTAGGAGTGTATCTTGCTCTTGTCCGCGAAGGCGGAGACGTCGCCTCTCTCGTCGACCACGAGATTTTTCACGGAGCAGTAGCGGTAGAGCATGGTCGCCAGCTGCTCGCGCGTGATCTTCCCGTTCGGGTCGAATTTCGTGTCGGTGACGCCGGAGACTATGCCGTGATCCTTTGCCCAGATCACCGCCTTCGAGTAGTATTTGCCCGTTTTTACGTCGGTAAAATCCGGGCGGAATCCCACCTCGGGGGAACCCTCTTTGCGCCAGAGCACCGTGACGAACATACCTCTCGTCATGGAGCCCGCGGGATCGAACTTGCCGTTGCCGACTCCGTTCATGTAACCCTCGTCAACGGCGTACCGGATCGCGTCGTGGCTCCAGCGGGTCGTTTTCACGTCGGAGAACTCGGAGCTGCCGGCGGGAAAAACGGGCGCCGCCAGGGCGAAGATGAAACTGAGGGCGAGGACATACGCCGGGAGTTTGATCCTTTTCATTTCTTTTCCCCTTTTCAGTTGTTTTCAAGATACTTGAGGAACAGCACGTAGAAGGCGAGCGCGGCGCCCTGACCGTAGCCGGTGTTTTCGTCGTGGAGATCGCTGTAGGAGCCGAATCCGC
>JAFWWR010000336.1 GCA_017518025.1 Clostridia bacterium | reverse complement strand
TGCGATGCGGACTCCCCGAGACGTTCCGCTTCGTCCCCGGAAACGGAGAGGCAAACGGAAGAGTGCAGGAGATCCGGTGGGACGGCGAGAAGTTTTTCGCCGTCTGGAGACCGGTGAGACCCATTCCGGAGGACGACACGTTCTTCGAAAACGTGTGGCGTGGATTCCGTGAGAACGGAAATGTATATTAGACAAATGCAGATTCTTTATAACCCCCGCCGGCGTTGAAGAAACGACCGGTAACCAATCAGCGTCTTAATGCGGTAGCAGGGTATTTCTGCAAATGGCGAAAACGGTTTTCGCTCCGTTTCCGGATGTGCGTTCCCGGAAAAAACAGAGAATAATCCGCCTGAAAAGGAGATATGACCATGTATGTAAGCGAAGAAGGAAAGATATGGCTCGCCACCGGAACGGAAAAGGTCTGGCTCGACCCCGCCATAGCGAACCGCCACGGCCTCATCGCCGGCGCCACCGGCACCGGCAAGACGGTCACTCTGAAGGTGATCGCGGAGTCGTTCTCCGACATGGGCGTGCCCACGTTCATCGCCGACATCAAGGGCGACGTGTCCGGCATGTGCGTGCCGGGCGCGGAGAACAAACACATCCGCCGTTCCATCGACACCATGGGCATCGAAAACTTCGGCTACTGCTCCTATCCCGCGCGGTTTTTCGACGTGTACGGCAAGAGCGGCCACCCCGTCCGCACAACGGTGTCGGAGATGGGTCCGGAGCTGCTGGGACGTTTGCTAGGGCTGAGCGAGGTGCAGATCGGCGTGCTCAGGATCGTTTTCCGTATTGCGGACGATCAGGGGCTCCTGCTCCTCGACCTGAAGGACCTGCGCTCTCTCGTTCAGCACGTGGGCGACAACTCCGCGGAGTATAAACTCCGGTACGGCAACGTGACGGGCCAGTCCGTCGGCTCCATCCAGCGCGCTCTGCTGACGCTGGAGGACGAGGGCGGCGACGTCTTCTTCGGTGAGCCGGCGCTGGACATCTCCGACTGGTTCTACTGGGACGAGGACGGCCGCGGCGTCATGAACATACTCGAGTGTCAGGAGCTGTTTCAGCATCCGCTCCTTTATTCGACTTTCCTGCTTTGGATGCTGTCAGAGCTCTACGAACTCCTCCCGGAGGCGGGAGATCTCGACCGGCCCAAGATAGCTTTCTTCTTCGACGAGGCGCATCTTCTGTTCAACGACGCGCCGAAGGCGCTCCTCGATAAGGTCGAGCAGGTTGTCCGTCTCATCCGTTCCAAAGGTGTTTCCGTGTGGTTCATATCGCAGGATCCCTCCGACGTGCCGGAGACCGTGCTGAGCCAGATCGGCAACAGAGTCCAGCACGCGCTGCGGGCGTACACTCCGAACGAGCAGAAGGCGCTGAGGTACGCGGCGCGTTCATTCCGGCAGAATCCCGATTTCGACACAGAGCGCACCCTCCAGGAGCTCGCCACCGGCGAGGCGCTGGTCTCCGTTCTCGACGGAGACGGCGTTCCCACGGTGGTCCAGCGGGCGTTCATCCTCCCGCCGAGAAGCTCCATGAACGCCGCGGATCCGTCCGCGATCGAAGAGGCGATCAAGTCGAGCCCATTCTGCGAAAAATACGCCGAAGCCGTGGACCGGGAGAGCGCCTACGAGCTGTTGACAGCCAGATACGAGCAGGAGGCGGAAGAGAAAAAGAAGGCGGAGGGGGAAGCCGCCAGAGAAAAAGAAGAGACAGAGAAAGAAAAAAAGAAGAAATCGAAGTCCCGCCGCCAGACGCCGATGGAGAAGGCGGTGAACTCCGCCGCCACGAGCATCGGCAGGGAACTGGGCAGGTCCATTTTCCGCGGGATCTTCGGCAACATCGGACGGAGGAAGTGAGCGAATCCTCCGCGTTGCCGCGGGGATTCGCTGCGATATAAATCCCTTTGGGATTTGCGATATGTCCCATGGGGACGCGATATGCCTGCGGCGCGATATGCCCTGCGGGGCGCGAGGGATTTATATCGTATTGCGCGGACGCGCAGCGTACGCATATCGCGTTCGCGAAGCGGATATATCGCGTTTGCAGAGCAAATATACGCAGAAAGGTAATACGAAAGAGTTCACTCTCTTTCGAAAGAACAGTTCAAATCAATTTCGTCAAAATGCGGCTTGATTCGCCTCAAATTGACCTCTTCCGTCACGACTGCAAAAAACAATTCCGAGGCATCAAAGTGACGCCCGCCTGATCTGAATTAAAAAAACCGGCGCGGTCCCCGTGGAGGGAGCCGCGCCGGCCTTGTTTTATCAAACTCAGTCCGTGAGCGAGGTCTTCTGCGAAACTTCGACTTTCTTGTCGTAGCAGGCGAACATCTCGTCAACGCCTTCCGGTCTCGTCCTGCGCGAGAGCAGGCTGACTACCGGCACGATGACGAGTCCGCAGAGCATGGCGATGGATCCGGAGTGGAGCGAAGTCTTGAACACAAGATCGTCAAAGAACGGAACTCCGAAGGAGAATCCGACCAGCGACTTGACAAGCTGGAGGATGCTCATTCCGACTCCGAAGATGAACGAGGCGTAGCAGCCCGCCCGGGTCGCCTTCTTCCAGTACAGTCCGTAGAGGAACGGCGCCAGGAATGCGCCGGAGAGCGCGCCCCAGGAAACGCCCATCAGCTGAGCGATGAACACCACGTTGGATTTTGCCTGGACGATGGCGATGACGGCGGACAGCACGATGAAGAACGCGATGAAAACGCGCATGACGATCATCTTTTTCTTCTCGCTCATGCCTTTTTTCGTAAGAGGCGAGATAAAGTCCAGCGTGATGGTCGAGGACGACGTGAGGACCAGGGAGGACAGCGTCGACATGGACGCCGACAGAACGAGCACCAGCACGACGGCGATGAGTATTTCAGGGAGATTCGAGAGCATGGTCGGTATGACGTTGTCGAATCCTCCCATGGGCTTTCCGTCCGGGCCGGGAGTCAGGAACGCCCTGGCGAAGCCGCCGAGGAAGTAACATCCGCCCGCCACGACGATGGCGAAGAACGTGGAGATTATCGTGCCCTTCTTTATGTCTTCCTCGGCGCGGATGGAATAGAACTTGCCGACCATCTGAGGCAGACCCCAGGTACCGAGTGAGGTGAGGATGACGACGAACAGAAGGAACGTCGGATCGGGACCGAGGAAGGAAGCGAACTTCCATCCCGGCGCTCCGGTCTCGGAAGCCGTCGACACGATCTTCTCAAACGAGCCCATAAGACCGCCGTTGACGTTCAGCACGGCGACTATGGTGGCGACGATACCGACGAGCATTATGATACCCTGGATGAAGTCGTTGATCGCCGTCGCAAGATATCCCCCGACGATCACGTAAACACCGGTGAGGACAGCCATCACTATGACGCAAATGGAGTAATCAACTCCGGGGAACGCCATGGTGAACAGGCGGCTCAGTCCGTTGAAAAGGGAAGCGGTGTAGGGGATCAGAAACAGAAAGACGATAAACGACGCGATGATCTTCATCGCGCCGGATTTATACCGCAGACCGAAGTAGTCGGGCATGGTGCGCGATCCGAGATGCTGGGTGAGGATACGCGTGCGCCGTCCGAGTATCGCCCACGGAAGGAGCGATCCGATGAACGCGTTGCCGAGACCGATCCACGTCGACGCCACGCCGAAGTTCCATCCGAACTGTCCGGCGTACCCGACGAAGATGACGGCGGAGAAATACGACGTTCCGAAAGCGAATGCCGTGAGCCAGGGGCCCACGTTGCGCCCGCCCAGAACGAATCCGTTCACGTCCGCGGCCCGGCGGCGGCAGTAGAGCCCCACGCCGATCGTCACGGCAAAAAATATCACGAGAAGCAGTATTTTCACGACCATATTGCAGTCCTTTTACGGCGCCGATGATTGCGTACGACACGCCGGCGCGCGTCACGGGAAGAATTATATCAAAAAAACCGCGTTTTTGCAAGACCGTGACGCCGCTTTTTTGAATTATTATTCATCATTCCCAAATCGGGACCGGTATCTCGCGAACGCTTGTATCTTTGGCGCATCTTTACGGGGCGCCTCTGTTTTTTGCCGAAAGTCATTGACAAGGGCGTGCATTAAGATGTATAATCTGTTTTATAATTGCGAGTTCACACGTGGAGGCGGGAAATGATGAGAAAACGGATCGATTTCCACGTTCACTGCTTCCCGGACGCGCTGGCGCCGAGGGCAATGGATGTCCTGCGCTCGAACGCCGCGCCATTCGGCATCACGCCGCATACTGACGGCACGGCTGACGGGGCGTCGGCGATCCTCGCGGAGGCCGGGATCGGCGCGGCGCACGTCTGCAACATCGCGACCAACGCCCGTCAGGAGAAAAAAGTCAACGACTTCGCTCTGTCCCTCGCCGCGTCGGACAGGCCGCTTTTCGCGGCGGGTTCGATCCACCCGGACAGCGGGGTGAAGGATAGCGAGCTCGACCGTCTTCTCGGCGGCGGGATCCGCGGGATCAAGATCCACCCCGATTACGTCGGAATCATGATAACCGATCCCCGGTACGACGAGATCTTCTCCCTCTGCGAGGAGCGGGGCATGTACGTCGTGACCCACGCGGGATTCGATCCCGTGTCGCCCTCGAAGATCCACGCCACGGCGGATGGCCTTCTGTCGGTGATCCGCGCCCACCCGAAGCTGACGTTCATCGCTGCGCACATGGGCGGGCCGGCTCAGCTCGCCGAAGTGAGAGAAAAACTGACGGGGACCGGGATTTACTTTGACACGTCGCTTTCATCCACGAGACCGGACGAGAGGGAAGAACTCATTGCCCTTATCCGGGAGCACGGCCCCGACAGATTCCTGTTCGGCACGGACACTCCCTGGTCGGTCCCGTCGGAGGAAGTCGCTTTTCTCGAGACTTCGGGCCTGCCGGACGGGGCGCTCGAGATGATCTTTTACAAAAACGCAGCGCGGCTGCTTAACCTGAACTGAAACGGAGATAAACAATGACTATCGTCGATTTTCTGGAGAGAAACGCAAGAGAATTCGGTGACGATACCGCCCTCGTGGAGATAAATCCGGCCGTCAAAGAGACCCGCCGCTCCACGTGGCGCGATTACGACCTGGTGGAGCCCACCCGCCACACGCCTCACTACAGACGGGAGATAACCTGGAACGTCTTCAACGAAAAGGCGAACAGATTCGCCAATGCGCTGAAGGCACGGGGCATAGGCAAGGGCGACAAGGTGGCGATCCTCCTGATGAACTGCATCGAGTGGCTCCCCATCTACTTCGGCATCCTCAAGACGGGCGCCATGGCGGTTCCGCTGAACTTCCGCTACGCCTCCGACGAGATAAAGTATTGTCTCGATCTCGCCGAGGTGGACGTGCTCCTCTTCGGACCGGAGTTCATCGGGCGCGTGGAGGAGATCGCCGACGAGATCAGCCACAACCGGCTGCTCATCTTCGTCGGAGCTGGCTGCCCCTCCTTCGCCGACGATTACTACGAAATGACGCTCGAATGCTCGTCCTCCTTCACCATGCCGGAGATCGGCGAGGACGACGACGCGGCCATATACTTCTCCTCCGGCACCACGGGATTCCCGAAGGCGATCCTCCATTCCCACCGGGCGCTGGTCCATTCCTGCAGAGTGGAGCAGGCGCACCACGGACAGACGAGAGACGATATTTTCCTCTGCATCCCGCCGCTGTATCACACAGGCGCCAAGATGCACTGGTTCGGCAGTCTTCTCTCCGGATCCGGAGCCGTCATCCTGAAGGGAACGTCCCCCGAGACGATCCTCCGTGCCGTCTCAGAGGAGAAATGCTCCATCGTGTGGCTTCTGGTCCCCTGGGCGAAGGACATACTCGGCGCGCTTGACCGGGGCGAGCTGAAACTGTCCGATTACGATCTGTCCCACTGGAGACTGATGCACAT
>JAFWWR010000335.1 GCA_017518025.1 Clostridia bacterium | reverse complement strand
GTACGGCTTGCAGTCGAGGGCGTATTTGCTTATTACGAGAGCTTTATTGCCTTCTTTGTGAAGGATCTTCCATGTAATGCTCTCTTTTTCCGAAGTGCCTGACTGCATATACTTTCCAAAAGTCATTTCTTCAAATGAATGAACAGTCGGAGCAGGGGTATGAGCAGACGGAGCAGGGGCAGTCCCCGAAATACGTTTTTCAATTATCTCCGGGCTCCCTTTATGCCCGTCGCCTGAAGAATAAAGATTTAATAATCCGATTCGTGTCAACACCGTCGTGTTCTGAACAACACGCGCTTTTGCGCCCATATTCAACGCGGAGATATGAAAAATCAGGTAAGAGATAGCTCCGAGCAAAGCACCTATGAAAAGACAGAGAAAAACAAGAATACCCGCCGAGCTGTCAGGCACCGAATCGGACAGCAAAACGCCCGTAACAATTCCCAGTATTGCAAATAGGCCGGCAAAAACCCGTCCTATTATTTCAAGCGTTCTCGTCCATTGCCATAGAGACGCTGCAACAGCATCTTCATCATTGCAGTTCGCCGTATTTTTCGGTGGTTTAATGGTTACGTTTCCGTCGAACATGATAATTCTCCTTTATCCGTTTTTACGTATTATACCATACCCGAGGGGCCACTTCAATAAGGATTATCCCAATAAAAAAACCAAGGCGCGAAGTATTTCGCGCCATTTTCAAAAGTTTTTGAAGAGTTTGAGGGACTTTTTTCAAAAAGTCCCTCAAGTATTTTCAGTGGCTTGTCGTAAAGAGTCGCTCCATGGCCAGATTCGCCTCATAGGCGTAAGCGTCGTAGTCCGTCTCCGGGTCGCCGGACTCTGCGGCGCGGCGTATAAAGCCGTAGGTCCCGTCGGCAAGCACCTCGGACACGGGCCCGAACGCCGTCGACAGATCATACACCGCCGACTTCGATATCACGTCCAGCACGTCGCCCGCGTCGTTGCCGCTCATCCTCGTCATGAGCACCTCGTCCACGTATCTTTCCGGCACCACGCCGTAGGACCACGCCGACAGGGCGGACAGAGTCTTCCCTATATCATACGCGTTCTCCGTGCCGCGGATCACCGTGAACACCGGCGTATCGGGCGACGCGAGAGAACGGTAGGTCTCCGACGAGGAGGATCTCGGCACCGGCAGGACGCTCCAGCTCACTCCCCTGCCGTAGAGATTCGACCCTTCTCCCACCGTCTCGAAAAGGAACGCCAGGTCTCCCTCGCGGAAGTTCCTCACGCTGCCGTTCGCGTTTGAGACGAGGCCCGACCCGTCGGTCAGCAGACCGTTCATTATATTCACGCTCCAGGTGAGCGTCTGCGGCGTGAACGACACCGTCGGAGAGACTAACTCTCCCGAGGAGATCATGGAGCCGCCCCTCGACACGTGGACCGTCTCGGGAAGACGTTTCCCCAGAGTCCCCGCCCCGACGGAGTATTCTCCCTCTCCGAGATCCGAGCGGACCGCCGACAGGGTCTCGAGAAAAACGTCCCACGTCAGCCCGCCCTTCAGCGCCACCTCTCTGAGCGACTCGCCCCCGTAGTCCGGGACCGCGTCTTTGTTGTAATAAAGCGCAGGAAGCTCGGTCAGCACCGGACAGGCGTCCGACGCGAAGCCGTAAGTCTCGAATCCCGCGGACAGCGCCCTGACGGAGCCGGCGTCGAAATAGGGCGCCGTCAGGTCCAGCGCGGGAACGGAACGCAGGTTCATCAGCGTCCCCGACGCTGCGAAATTGCCCACCTCGCCAAGGGGCAGAAGCATAACGTCGGTGTAGTACATCCCCGAGGCGATGGCGGCCGTCGCCTCGTCAAGCATCGTCGCGGGCTCGGCCTGCGTCAGGTTGATCTTTACGTTGAGTTTCTTCTCCACGGCGGTTTTGCGTTCGCGGAGTTCCTTCGACATGTACGTCGCGCCGTCGGCGTCCATCCGGGACACGGACGGCCCGGTGATGAACAGGTCGAGCCCGGCGAAATTGTCGTCGCCCACGGAGTCGAAATATACCCTCGAGCGGATCTCGTTGTCCGGGTCGTAGGCGTGGATCTTCACGGGATCCCTCGTTTCCGGAGCGGTCGTCTCCGGCGTGACGGTCTCTCCGGAGTCCGCCGTCTCCGGCGCACTGCGCTCCCCGCCCGTGCATCCCGTGACGGCAAAAAGAAGCGCCAGCGCAAGCGCCGCCGCAAGGCAGCGTAAAAAGGTCATGTGTCTCATCGTGACGTCTCCTTTCCCCGGCGGACGGGACGGAATTTCCAAAATTTTGAAAGACAAATATTGTTCGTTGAATAAAAAACTTCCCGATGATAGAATAATAGGGCAACGGTCCCTCGCCGGGGCCGTAATCCTTAAAGGGAGAGGTCGGACAACTTCCGGCCGTGCAAAAACAATGGATATTATGAAAACCATGCGCCGCATCGCGGCCGCGGCGGTACTTACGGTCCTGACGCTGAGCCCCGTTTTTTCCGCGGCGCCGGAAGGGCCGCGGGCGGAGCCCGACGCGGTGCGCGTCGTGGCGGACGGCAGACCCTACGGGGGCAGGTGCGTGCTCATCTCCGACGCCACGTACGTGTCCCTGAGGGAGTTCGCCGAGTTCTGCGGCGTCTGCCGTGTGAGCTGGTCGCGGAGCGACAGCACCGCCCGCGTGGAGACGGACTCGCTGACGCTCCGGGCGACGAACGGGAGCCCCTTCATCGAGGCCAACGGCAGATGTATTCCGTGCAAATACGGAGTCTTTATCGAAAACGGCGTCACCATGGCGCCGCTGAGTGCGCTGGCAGCCGCCTTCGGCTACAGGATAGAATGGATCGGGAGCAGAAGGACCGCCTCGCTCACCCGGGTGCGGCTCGCCACGGTCCGGGGCGAATTCTGCTACGACGACGGGGAGCTGTTCTGGCTCTCCAGGATCATCTCGGCGGAGGCCCGGGGAGAATGCTTCGACGGAAAACTCGCCGTGGGCACCGTCATCATGAACAGAGTCGCCGATCCGTCGTACCCCGACTCGATCTACGGGGTGATATTCGACACAAAGGACGGCGTGCAGTTCACGCCGGCGGCCATCGGCACCGTGTACGAAGTTCCCGACTCCGATTCAGTCGCCGCGGCGAAAATGATCCTCGAGGGATACAGGACCTCCGATGAGATCATGTTCTTCCTCAACGAGCGGCTGGCTGAATCGTTCTGGATCACGAACAACTGCAAGTATGTGATGACTATTGGCAACCACGACTTTTACGCGTGATCCTCTCCCGCGGCGCCGCCGGCTCCGCGGGGGTCTTTTTTGTCCGGCAGATTTCTGACCCTCTTTTTTATCCTGCCCACGTCGCGGGCCATTTTTACGCTGTCCCGCAGGACGTGTATCCGCGATTCCTTGTGTATCAGCACCTTCACCGGCATCTCGCGGACCAAGTATCCGCGCTTTTCGGCCAGCATCAGTATCTCGAAATCGAATGACCATCCGTCGGTGACGGAGTTTTCGAAGAGATCCCTCGCCGCCCCGGCGCGTATCGCCTTGAAGCCGCACTGGGAATCCGTGAGACGGAACCCCGCCCGCATGGCGAGCATTTTTTTGAAGGCGCGGGACGCGGCCTTCCTCAGCCGGGTGTACCCCTCGTACCCCTCCGGGTGGATGGCCCGGGAGCCGATCACCAGATCCGCGCCGGTCTCCTTCATGATACGCACCGCCTCGCCGATCACGTCCGTGCCGTAGGCGAGGTCGCAGTCGGTAAACACGACGCAGTCCCCTTCCGACGCGAGTACCGCGCGGCGGATCGCCGCGCCTTTGCCCCGGTTCACCGGCGAGGAGATCACCCTGATTGTCCCGGGGTATTCCGCGGATTTGTTTTCGGCAATCGTCAAAGTTCCGTCGGAGGAACCGTCGTCCGAGAGGATGATCTCGTATTCCCGCCCCGCCCCGGAGCAAAGTCCGTCCATGGCGCGGACAAGCGCGTCCGCGGTGGAGCCGACGCAGTTCTCCTCGTTATACATGGGTATCAGGACCGATATTTTCATGAAGTTCCGCCTCTCAGATCTTCTCGTAAACTGTATTTACCGCGTCGACGGTGACGGTCATTCCGTCACGCTCCGTCATTTTTTCTCTGACGCTCTCCGGCACACGGCAGGCAAAGGGCGTCATGCCGAAAAGGTCCGCCGTCTCTTCCCTGCTCTCAAGGTCTATCCGGTAGGTGAGCCGTTCCGTCCCGGCAATGCGGAAGCCCTCCGGCTCCGGAAGCTCTTTCCGCCGCACCCGGACGTCGTCGTAGATCATTTTCCGCATCTCGATCAGGTGGTCGGGGCCGGATCCGGTGACGGTCAGCACGCCTCCGCGTCGGAGCACCCGCGCCGCTTCTTCCCACGCCACGGGCGCAAACATGGAGACCGCGCCGTCGAGGCAAAGATCCGCCATCGGCGGGCGGAACACGTTTCCGGCAAAAAAGCAGAGGAAGGATCCGTCGTTTGAGTCAAACGTCGAAAATCCCGATCCCGCCGCTCTCTTCGCTCCGGCGGCGACTCCGTATTTCGACGCGTCTATTCCCACCGCCGCGGGCCCTGCGCCCGATTTTCTCACGGCGTCGGCTATACGGCAGGTGTGGTACCCCTCTCCGCATCCGAGATCGGCGACGGCGATCCCGTCCGCGTCGCGGGGAGCGTATTTCAAGAGAAGCGAGGCGACGGCGTCGGAGATCCGGTCGTACTTCCCCGTCCCGAGGAAGCGGGTCCTGGATCTGATGAGTTCCCGGCGGTCGCCCGTCTTCGCGTTGTTTTTCTTCCCCGGAGGGAGCAGGTTCACGTAACCCTCCGACGCAATGTCGAAGGTGTGGCGCCGTCCTTCGCCGGTGCAGAACAGACTCCCGCCGTTCTTTTCGAGGCGCGAGCCGCATACCGGGCAGACGATCAGGTCAAAAACGTTCTTCATCCCGGCCTCTCAATCCGTCACGGAGGACTCCAGCACCGCGTGGAGCGCCAGGCGGTTGTCCGCCGCGCCGTTGGTGCAGGTGGAAAGGGTCAGGATCCGCGTGTTCTCGTCCAGCGTCACGCCGTCGGGCGCCTTGATCTTCGAATCCGCCGCCAGCTCATTCAGAAAACCGACGTAGCCGTCCCAGGACTCAAATGCCGTGCTGATGAAACCGGAGTCGTACGGCGTCTCGTGGATGCAGAACGGCCGGTAGGTGAATATGCCGTCCATTGTGTAGACGGTGATCCTGTTGTTGTAAAAGACGTCTTTGTTGAGGAATTCCTTGAGACTCCCGAACATGGAGCCGGTATTCACGTTATGGCCGTAAATCACCAGATTCAGGTTCTCGGAGAAGGTGTCCGAGGTGCGGAAGTCCGCGAATATGGCGCCCACCGGCAGGTATTCGCCCGTGTACGCGTGGTCGAGGTAGTATTCGTTGTCGCCTCGCTTCACCACGGGATAGTCGATGTTCGTTCCCTCGACCTTTATCCACCCGTAGGTGTCGGGATTGGCTTTTTTCAGCGAGGTCAGCGTGGCTCTGAGTCGGGACAGCTCTTCGCTGTGCTCCCCGTCGAGACCGCTCTTGCCCTCGGAGTTGTTTTTGATGATCTCGTCCATGGTCAGGGTCGCGGGGGAGGTCTTCGCCTTGGATGGGCCCTCGGAGTCTCCCCTCATGCCGATGTCGAAGATGTCGGCGATCTCGTCGTAGATAAGCTGTCCCTTGTACTTGGCGTAGAGGTTCCGCGCCAGCAGGAAAAGCGTGACCGCGCTGACCGCGACGCAGAGGATAAAGGCGATGAGGGACAGGGCGCCGCCCTTTTTGCGGCGGGGAGCCGTTCCGCCGTCGCGGATGTCGTCCGGGCGGAGGTCGCGGAGTCTTTCGTCAAGGGTGGGAACTGCCTCTTCGGGAACTGCCTCTTCGGGGACGGTCTCTTCCGGCGCGGCATTCCCGGCCGCCGTTTCTTCAGCAGCCGGCACGGGCACGGTGATCTCCGGGATCTCTTCCGATATCTGCCCGGGCGCGCGGAGAGAAGACTCTTCAGCCGGCGCCGCGGTCTTCTTCGCGGCGGGCGAGGGCCTGTTTTTTGCGTTATTCTTTTTGTTTCCGTGTTTTTTTTTCTTTTTTCCGGAACTCATGTTGTCTCCGTTTCCGCGCGGGCGTCCGCACTCTTCCGATACTATTTTACCACCTATTTTGAAAATAAACAACATATTTAGTGTGAATTATCCGTTACGGCGGCGGTAATCCGGCGAAAATGTTGACAGACCGTCCCAAAAGGGGTATAATCTACGCGAGCGGGCGGGGCTGCCGCGCGACGGACGCCGAAAGGCGCCGACGTGAGGAAAGTCCGGGCTCCGCAGGACAGGATAACGGATAACGTCCGCCGGAGGCGACTCCCGGGAAAGTGCAACAGAAATAGCCTACCTAAGCTGCGTCAACGCAGCCGGTACAGATGGAAAGGCGAGGTAAGAGCTCACCGGCACGGCAGGCAACTGCGTGCAAATGTAAACCCTATCCGGAGCAACACCGTATGCGGAGTCGCGCCGGCCATTCCCCACGAACCGCTGTTCGCGGTTCGCCGGGGACCCCGGTGGCAGGCGCGGTGCCGGTCCGGCATATCCGCGGGTGGCTTCAGACGCACGGCAACGTGCGCCGCAGACAGATGGCAGCTGCGCGCTTTCAGCGCGTACAGAACCCGGCTTACAAGCCCGCTCAAAAAAATACTACGGCCCAGGCCGTGGTCTTTTTTTAACACGCGCCGACAGGCGCGTATATCACACTTTCCTCCGCAGGAAGAAAGTATATCACTCCGTCCCGGCGGGATGGCATATCATTTTTCCGCCGCGTGAGGAAAGTGTTCCGCTCAGTCCCCGGATTTGCTTTTCTCCCCCGTCTATGGTAGAATATATTGAACAAAACAGAGAGGTAACGTATCATGCCGCGATTTTTCATAAACAAAGACGCTTCCGCGCCGGCCCCCGGCGACCTGTTCGAGATCACCGGAGACGACGCGAGACACATATCATCCTCTCTCCGCATGAAGGAGGGGGAAAAGCTCATCCTCTGCGACGGAGCCGGGACCGACTGCCTCTGCGCCGTCGAGTCCGTAGGGCCCACCGTCGCCGTCCGGGTGATCTCCCTATCGAAGAGCGCGGGCGAGCCGCCCTACCGGGCAGCCGTGTATCAGGCGCTGGTCAAGGGCGACAAATTCGACTCCGTGGTGCAGAAATCCGTGGAGTGCGGCGCCGCGTCCGTCACGCCGTTCCTCTCGTCCCGGTGCGTGTCGCGCCCGGACGAACGCTCCGCCGGCAAAAAAGCGGAGCGGTGGAGGAAGATCGCCGCGGAAGCCGCCATGCAGTGCGGCAGAGGCGCGATCCCCGGGGTGGGCGACGCGATCCCCTTCTCCGAGGCGATAAAGGCGGCGGTAGAGGCCGATATACCCCTTTTCTGCTACGAGGGAGGCGGGGAATCCCTCCGGGAAGTCCTGCGGAGAGAGAGACCCGGCACGGTGTCCGTCGTCATCGGTCCCGAGGGCGGTTTTTCTCCGGAGGAAGCCGCCGAGGCGGCGGCCGCGGGCATGAAAACGGTGTCTCTCGGAGCCCGGATCCTGCGCACCGAGACCGTGGCTCAGACCGTCCTGTCCTGTCTTTCGTACGAGTTTGAAACATAAGATCGCGCTCCGTGTTTTTCGGCACAAAAACGGCAAAAACGCCGCTCGCGGCTCCGTTTTTTCGCATTTTTCATAAAAAATTGTACCAAAACCTATTGAAATCTCACAAAAAATAATGTAAAATATTGTGCAGAATGAAAAAAGCGGTCACCTCCCGCGCATTTCCCGCGGCGGTCCGCACCGACGAAAAGAATTATTTTTGCCGCCCCCGGCGGCGGAACGGAGTGAGTTATGTCAAACCGTCTGTTTCAAGGAATAATCCATCAGATGCGCGACTCGGTGGACCGGGTCATCGGCGTCCTTGACGAAAACGGCGTGATCATCGCGTGCAGCGAGCTGGTGAAGATCGGCGAGACCCGGCAGGAGGTCCGCGACGAGCTGGCCTACACCGCCGAGGCCGTCACCTCCCTCGGCTACACGTATCGCCCCATCGGCGCCGCCGCCAAGTGGGAGTACGTCGTATTCGTCGAAGGCGAGGACAAGCTGGCGGACAAGGTCGCGTCGATACTGTCCGTGACTCTCGCCAACATAAAGAACCTCTACGACGAGAAATACGACAAGAGTTCTTTCATGAAGAACATCATCCTCGACAACATCCTGCCGAGCGATATCTACATTAAATCGAAGGAGCTCCACTTCAACGCCGAGGAGTCCCGCGTGGTGTTTCTGGTCAAGTTCCACACCAAGACCGACACCCTTCCCTTCGACCTGATGCAGTCCATCTTCCCCGACAAGAACAAGGACTACGTCATCAGCGTGGGAGAGCAGGATATCGTCCTCATCAAGGAAGTGAAGCCGAAGACCGATATCAAGGAGATCGAGAAGATCGCCAAGAACCTGGCGGACACCCTCAACTCCGAGTCCTACGTCAAGGTCTCCATCGGCATCGGCACCACCGTCGACAACATCAAGGACCTGGCGCGCTCCTTCAAGGAGGCGCAGGTGGCCCTGGAGGTCGGCAAGGTGTTCGACACCGAGAAGAATATAATCAGCTACGAGAACCTGGGCATCGGGCGGCTGATCTATCAGCTCCCCACCACCCTGTGCGAGATGTTCCTGCAGGAGGTGTTCAAGAACGGCTCCCTCGACGCTCTCGACCGTGAGACGCTCCAGACGATCCAGTGCTTCTTCGAAAACAACCTGAACGTGTCCGAGACCTCGCGCAAGCTCTTCGTACACAGGAACACCCTCGTTTACCGTCTTGAAAAGATCCGCAAGCTGACAGGTCTCGACCTGCGGGAGTTCGACCACGCCATCACCTTCAAGGTCGCCCTGATGGTCAAGAGATACCTGACCGCGAAGCCGGTCAAATTCTGATACCCCGCCCTATAATATCACAATACATGCAGGGACGAAACAAGCTTACTCACTCCGCTTCGCGGGGCGATGACGGTTGTTCTCTCCCTGTAATGCTTTGATACGGGGCCGAAAACGACCCGGGAAGACAGACGTACGGCCGATCAGCCGCCGACGCGGCGCAATGGAGAATATTATGATCGATTTCAAAAACGTGGTAATGGAATATCCGAACGGCACCGTCGCCCTGAAGGGCATCAGTCTTCACATAGAAGACGGCGAGTTCGTGTTTATCGTGGGTCACTCCGGCGCGGGCAAGACCACGCTGACGAAGCTCCTCCTCTGTGAGGAGAAGCCCACCAGCGGCCATCTTATCGTGGGAAACTACGACCTGTCCCGCATACCGAATTACAAGATCCCCCACTACAGAAGGGAGCTCGGGGTCGTCTTCCAGGACTTCCGCCTGCTTCCCAACAAGACCGTCTACGAAAACGTGGCTTTCGCCATGCAGATCGTGGGCACCCCCGCCCGCAAGATCCGCCGCAGAGTGCCCGCCATCCTCAACACCGTGAACCTCAGCGACAAGCACAACTCCTTCCCGGAGGAGATCTCCGGCGGAGAGCAGCAGCGCGTGGCTCTCGCCAGGGCGCTGGCGAACAACCCGAAGGTCATCGTCGCAGACGAGCCCACGGGCAACATCGACCCCGAAATGTCCCTTGAGATCATGAACCTGCTTCTCAAGATCAACAAGCTCGGCAAGACCGTCATCGTCGTCACCCACGAAAAAGAACTGGTGGACTACTACCAGCAGCGCGTCATCATGATCAAGGACGGAGTCATAGCCGAGGACAGAGTGGGAGGTATGTACGAATGAAAAGTTTCAGACCGTTCTATTTCCTCATCGAAGCGCTCAAATCCCTGAAGCGCAACGGCGTCATGACGCTGGCGTCCGTGGCGGTGCTGATGAGCTGCCTTATCGTCATAGGCGGCTTCTCCCTCCTGGTCTACAACATCGACGTCAACCTGGAACAGTTCGGCGAGATGAACAAGATCGCCGTCTTCTGCCAGTTCGACGCCTCGGAGGACGAGATCTCGGGCCTCAAGAAGACCATCGAGCAGCTTGACAACGTCAAGGAGGTCGTCCGGCACACCAAGGAAGAAAGACTGAAGACCTTCCAGGAAGAGCACGTGGACGCCTACGGCGACATCACAAGCGAGGAAAACCCGCTGTCCGATTCCCTGGAGATCACCTACAAGAGCACGGACACGCAGAAGATCTCGAATCTGACCTACGAACTCGAAAAACTGAAGGGCGAGGGGCAGATCAGAAAGATCAGCAACAGATACACTCTCTCGAAGAAGATCGACAACTTCAAGAATACCGTGATGATGATATTCATATGGTTTCTTGCCATACTGCTCGTGGTGAGCGTGTTCATCATCGTCAACACCATCAAGCTCGCCCTGGTCTCCCGCAAGCGTGAGATCGGGATAATGCGGTACATCGGCGCCACAAAATGGTTCATCACCCTGCCCTTCATCATCGAGGGCATGCTCATCGGACTTGTGGCCGGTACGCTCGCCTTTTTCATCATCAAGATCGTCTACAACACCGTGGTGGTGAGATCCTTCAACGTGGCGACCTTCATCTCCATCGCGAAGTTCTCGTCCATCGAGCCCGTCATGGTCATAGGGTTCCTCCTGATAGGCGTGGTAACCGGCGTTGTGGGAAGCTTCATATCTCTCGTTAAGTATCTCAACACCTGACGGGAACCGTGATCCGTTATCCGGAGAAAGGAGACCGAAACAATGAAAACGAAAAAACACCTGAGACGAATGTTATGTCTGCTCAGTCTTCTCGCCATACTGACCGCGGGGATCGTCATGCCGTCCGCAGCGGAGACCTCCGACGCGACGGTACAGTCCTACGAGCAGCAAATGGCGGAGTATGAGCAGCAGAAAAACGACGCCCTCGCCAGAATAGAGGCGACGGAAGGCGACATAAGCAACTCCATCGAACAGAGGAAGAACCTTGACCAGAGCATATCCGCCACCTTCGGAAAGATCCAGGTCGCCAACGACATGATCGCGGACCTGGACGTCAAGATAGCGGACAAGAACAAAGAGATCGCCGAAATGGAAGACAAGATCGACGAGCGCTGGGAAAGATACAAGGAAAGAATGGTCGTCATCGCCGACGACGGCAACCTGTCGTATCTCGAAATGCTCCTCGACGCGGGCTCCCTTGACTCCTTCTTCTCGAATTACGACGCCATCGCCTCCATCGTGGAGTACGACCACAACGTCATGCAGGAATACAAGGATACCATCGAGACTCTGAACCGCTCGAAGGAGGAGCTCGCCGTCGCCCAGGAGACCCAGGAGGCGGCCATAGCCACCCTTGAGCAGGACGAGCAATACCTCGAGCAGGCGGCCGGCCAGATAGACGATCTGCTCGAAGATCTGCAGAAGCAGAAGGAACAATACGAGCAGAACTACGCCTACTACAAGGCCGAGGAGGAGCGGGTCTCCGCCGAGCTGCAGGAATACATGAGGCAGCAGGCGACCCAGAACCCCGTGTATATCGGCGGCGCCTATATCTGGCCGCTTAACGGGTTCACAAACATATCGTCGGGATTCGGCAACCGCGATCTCGGATTCTTGGCGGACTTCCACCGCGGGATCGACATCCCCGCCGACGCGGGAACGCCCATCATGGCGTGCAACGGCGGAACGGTGGTCCGCAGCGAATACCACTACAGCTGGGGCAACTACGTGCTCATCGACCACGGCAACGGACAGTCCACCCTCTACGCTCACATGACTGCCACGGCGGTGTCCGCCGGCGCCACCGTCTCCCAGGGGGACGTTATCGGATACGTGGGACAGACCGGCAACGCCTACGGCAACCATCTCCACCTCGAATACTGGATCAACGGCGTTATCACCGATCCCATCACAATGTTCGGCTGATCGCCCGATCCGGAAAGGACCGAACTGAATGTTTAAGAAGAAGATCCCGGTATGGGCGCTTATAGTTTCCCTTCTCCTGGCGATACTCATCACCTTTCAGGTGACCTTTGTGCTGACCGTCAAGCGGCAGGACGACAAAAGGGCCTCGACCGGCGTCGAAGAGAGCGCCGGAAGCCGTGATTTCATCGAGCGGGTCACAAGGAAGCTCACCGAATACGACGCGCAATTCCGGAAAAACTACATCGGCGAGATCGACGACGACGCGCTGATCGACAGCGTGCTCAAGGGATACGCCGAAGGCACCGGCGACAAGTACGCGGACTACTACAACAAAGAAGACTACAAGGAATACCTCGCCGAGATGACGGGCGAGACCGAGGGCATCGGCGTCAACGTCATCTACAACGAGGAATACCGCTGTATCGAAGTGGTCACGGTGTTCCCCGACTCCCCCGCCCAGGACGCGGGGCTGCTGCCCGGCGATCTTATCGTCTACGTGGGCGAGGAGAAGACCCCGGTCTCGGAACTGGGGTATTACCCCGCCATCGCGAAGCTCCGCGGCAAAAGCGGCACCGAGGCGGTGTTCACCGTCTTCAGGGGCGACGACTACGCCGAGGAGATCGAAGTGACGCTCACCCGCGCCCCCATAACGGCGGTCAGCGTGTACTCCCACGTCTATGAGGCGGACAAATCGGTGGGGATCATCAAGATCTCCGGATTCGACTCAAAGACGCCGTCTCAGTTCATCGACGCGCTGGAGGAGCTGGTCAAAAAGGGATGCGACAAGTTCGTGTTCGACCTGAGGTACAACCCCGGCGGGGAACTCAATTCCATCGTCACGACTCTCGACTATCTCGTCCCCGAGGGGCCGATAATCAGGATATTCGATTCCGAGGACAACGAAGTGGAGCGGATGAACTCCGACAAGGACGAGTTCAACTACCCCATGGCGGTGCTGGTCAACGGATCCACGGCAAGCGCGGCGGAGCTGTTCACCTCCACCCTCAGGGACTACGACAAAGCGGTGATCGTCGGTACCACCACCTACGGCAAGGGATGTATGCAGACCCTGCTGCCCCTCAGCGACGGCGACGCCTTCACGGTGACGTACCGGATGTATAAGCCGCCGTTTTCCGAGAGCTACCACGGCATCGGGATCGTCCCGGATATCGAGGTGGAAATGGACGAGGCGCTGAAGGACAAAAACTCCTTCAAGATAACCGACAAGGAAGACAACCAGCTCCACGAGGCCGTGAAGGCGCTCACGGAGAAAAAATAATAAAGTTAAGAGAGGTAATATTGAAATGGATGAGGAAAAAGTAACTCTATATACAAAAGAGGGCTACAAGGCGCTGACCGAGGAACTGACGTTTCTGAAGCAGACCAAGCTGGAAGAGGTCAAGAAGAACCTCGCCGCGGCGAGATCCTTCGGCGACCTGTCCGAGAACAGCGAGTACGACGAGGCCAAAAACGAGCAGGCCAAGGTCGTTGCGCGCATCAGCGAGCTGGAAGAGATGATCAACCACGCAAAGGTCATCGACGAGAGTGAGATCAAGGCGGACGTGGTGAACCTCGGTTCCACCGTGAAGGTCTTCGATTACGATATGGACGAGGAAGTGGAATACAGCCTCGTCGGTACCAACGAGGCGAATCCCATGGAGCACCGGATCTCCGACAGGAGCCCCATCGGCGGCGCGCTGCTCGGAAAGAGCGTCGGCGACGAGGTGACCGTGGATTCTCCCGCGGGACAGCTTAAATTCAAGATCCTCGGCGTCGAGAGGTCGAAATCCTCCAACTGACCGGGGACCGAAAGGAAAATCAAATGAACGACAACGAAAGAAACGTTGCGGCAGGCTCGGGCGAGAACGTTGAATCTCTGTCCGAGCTTCGCCGTATAAGACGCGAAAAGCTCACATCGCTCGTATCCGAAGGGCGCGATCCCTTCAAAATAACGAAATACGACGTGACCCATCACGCCGAGGAGATAAAGGGCCGCTACGACGAGCTCGAGGGGCAGACCGTCTCCGTGGCGGGCCGCCTCATGTCCAAGAGGATCATGGGCAAGGCGTCCTTCTGCCATATCCTCGACAGATCCGGGGAGATCCAGGCGTACGTCGCCCGGGACTCCGTGGGAGAGGGGCCCTACGCCGACTTCAAAAAGACCGACATCGGCGATATCGTGGGACTGCGGGGCGTGGTCTTCCGCACGAAGACCGGCGAGACCTCCATCCACGCGGAGGAGATCGTTCTCCTGTCGAAGTCCCTCCAGATCCTGCCCGAGAAATACCACGGGCTGACCAACACCGACCTGCGGTATCGCCAGCGCTACGTGGATCTTATAATGAATCCCGAGGTGCGCGACACCTTCGTCAAGCGCTCGAAGATCATCGCCTCCATCCGCCGCTTCCTCGACAAAAAGGACTTCATCGAGGTGGAGACCCCCATGCTGGTCGCCAACGCGGGCGGCGCGGCGGCGCGGCCCTTCGAGACTCATTTCAACGCGCTGGACGAGGATTTTAAGCTCCGCATCTCCCTGGAGCTGTACCTGAAGCGGCTCATCGTAGGCGGGCTGGAGCGCGTCTACGAGATCGGCAGGGTCTTCCGCAACGAGGGGCTCGACACGAGGCACAATCCGGAGTTCACGCTGATGGAGCTTTACCAGGCGTACACCGACTATCACGGGATGATGGACCTGACCGAGGAGATGTTCCGCCACGTGGCGAAGGAAGTCCTCGGCACCACCACTATCGTTTATAACGGGATCGAAATGGATCTCGGCAAGCCCTTCAAGCGGATCACGATGATCGACGCCGTAAAGAAATACGCAGGCGTTGATTTTTCGGAAGTAAAGACAGATGAAGAAGCAAAGAAGCTTGCTGATGATAAAGGCGTCGCTTATGAAGCGCGCCATAAGAAGGGCGATATCCTGAACCTGTTCTTCGACGAGTTCTGCGAGGAGAAGATGAT
>JAFWWR010000334.1 GCA_017518025.1 Clostridia bacterium | reverse complement strand
TTCAAGACCACGCCGCTCCAGCAGCTCACCGCCATCTCCGCCATCGCCAACGGCGGATACTACCTGACTCCCCATCTCATGAAGGAGATCCGGGACGAGAACGGCAAGGTCATAAAGAGCTACGAGACGGACATCAAGCGTCAGGTGGTCAGCACCGACGTGTGCAAGTCCATCGCCGACGTCCTTGAGGACGGCGTTTCCCACGAGGGCGGCGCGAAAAACGCCTACGTCCGCGGCTATAAAGTGGCGGCGAAGACAGGCACGTCCGAGAAAAGGGACAAAATCGATGAAAACGGCGAAAAATCCTTCAGAGTCGGCTCATGCGCGGCGTTCGCGCCGTCGGACGACCCGAAGATCGCCGCCATCATCGTCGTTGACGAGCCCATGAACGGCGCGGTCTACGGCAGTATCGTCGCGGCGCCGTACATTTCAAAGCTTCTCGCAAATCTCCTGCCGTACTACGGTGTTGAAAAACAGTATTCCGAGAAGGACCTCGGGTCCATGGAAGTCATGGTGCAGGGATACGTGGGATCGTCCACCGAAGTCGCCCGTCAGGATCTTATAGCCAAGGGCATCGGCTTCGAGATCATCGGCACGGGCGATACCGTGACGGCGCAGATCCCCGCGGACGGCACCGTGATGAGCAGCGACAACGGCAACGTGATAATCTACTGCGGAGACGCGGCGCCGGAGCCCACCGTGGAGGTCCCGGATCTCATCGGCAAGGGCGCCGACGTGGCGAACGGAATGCTCGCAAGCAGCGGACTCAACGTGAAGGTCATCGGATCCTCCGCCGGCGCGTCCACCCAGGTGGTAAGTCAGGAGCCCGCAGCCGGGACCATGGTCCCGAGGGGGACAGTGGTCGAGATGGAACTGAGATACATGAACGGCACAGACTGACGGATAACACCGTCACCGGAAGTATAAAGATATCATCGCTTCCGGAGGCGGATATGATCCTGTCGGAACTGCTTTACGGCGCAGAGGTGCTGAAATGGGACGCCGACCCCTCGTCAGAGATCGGGGGGATCGCGTCAGATTCGAGAAAGATAAAGGAAGGATACGCCTTCGTCGCCCTTCGCGGCACGCGGTACGACGGTAACGAGTTTGTCGCCGACGCGGCGCGGCGGGGAGCGGCGGTCGTAGTGACCGACAGACCCGGCGAACGCGGGATCCCGTCCGTCCTCGTCAAAAACGCAAGGTCGGCCGAGGCGTTCATGTGGAACAACGCCGCGGGAGACCCGACCCGGGGGATGACGGTGATCGCCGTCACCGGGACCAACGGCAAGACGTCCACCTGCTTTATGCTGAAGGAGATATTCGCCGCTGCGGGAAGAGCCGCCGGAGTTATAACGACGGTGGGCTCGTTCATCTGCGGTCGACCCGTCGCCACGGGAGGGGGCTCGTCCGTGTCGGACGCGGACGCGGCCATGACCACCCCGGATCCCGAGATCTTCTACCCCGCAGTAGCTCAAATGCGCGACGCCGGCGCCGACGCGCTGATATTCGAGGCGTCGTCCCACGCCCTGGATCAGCGAAAACTCGATCCGCTCCGCCCCCACGTAGCGGTGTTCACCAATCTCACCGAGGAACACCTGGACTACCACGGGACGATGGAAAACTATTTTCTCGCCAAGGCGCGACTCGCCCAAAGGGCGGGAACGCTTGTGATAAACGCGTCGGATCCCTATCTGGCCCGCCTCCCCGATATGTTCCGGGAGAAGAAGGCCCTCAGGTGCTTCCCCGCGGGGGATCCCGGGCAGGGGACCGACACGGTCAGCGCCCTGAGAAGGGAGCTTCTCGGAGTCGACGGAGTCCGGTATCTCTACTACTCCGGCAGGGCGGTGTTTCCGGTCTGCTCTCCCATCCCCGGCGCGTTCACGATATCGAACACGCTGCTCGCCGCGGCGGCCGCCCTCGAAACGGGAGCGGAAGCCGGGACGGTACAGCGCGCTCTCATGAGGATGCGCGGCGTTCCGGGCAGACTGGAAAAGATCGACGTCGACGCGCCGTTCACCGTTTTTGTGGACTACGCCCACACTCCCGCCGCCCTGGAGGAGCTGCTCCGCACGGTGCGGTCCTTCAGAGTGAAAGGACAGAGGATCACCGTCCTCTTCGGATGCGGAGGCGACAGGGACAGGTCCAAAAGGCGGCGTATGGGCGCCATCGCCTCGTCTCTCGCCGATTTTACGGTAGTAACGAGCGACAACAGCAGGACCGAGGATCCCGGCTCGATCATCGCGGAGATAGTCTCCGGCATCGACAGGGAAAAGCCCTACGCCGTGATCCCGGACAGACGGGATGCCATCGAATACGCGCTTTCCGTCGCCGGGTGCGACGACATCGTCGTTCTGGCGGGGAAAGGACACGAAAAATATGAGATCAACGCCGGTGGGAAGAGACCGTTTGACGAGACCGAGATCGTGAAGCGCGCTCTCGCAATGCGGGCAGATCAATAGACAGACAGAACAATAGACAGACAACGGGAAAGGAAGGTTTGAAAAAGAAGAAGATGAGCGTAACACTGAAACTGTGGAATCCGACGGCCCGTGAGATTGCAGACGTCGTTGGCGGCAAGATCGTGACAATAAACGGAGCCGATGAAAATACAAAAGTGACCGGGATCGCCACCTCGTCCTCCGAAGGAGGAGAAGGGGTCATGTTCTGCGCCATCAAGGGAAGCCGCGCCGACGGGGCGGACTTCATCCCCGAAGCCGCGTCCCTGGGGACGTCGTGCGTCCTTTCTGCCCGTATCCCCGCCTCGGCGGAGGAGATCGGGACTCCTTTGGCGCTGATAGTCGTGGACGACGTTATCCGCGCTCTCGGCACTCTCGCCGCGAAATACAGGGACAGGTCCCGCGCTACCTTCGTGGCGGTGACGGGCAGCGTGGGCAAGACCACCACCAAGGAGATGATCGCCTCCGTGGCGTCGACTCAGCTGAAGACCCACAAGACGAAGGGCAACTTCAACAACGAACTTGGTCTCCCGCTGACGCTGTTTGAGCTCGAACCGGACGATAAAGTCTCCGTGATCGAGCTCGGCATGAGCAATCTCGGCGAGATCGAGTATATGTCAAAGATCGTCCGCCCGGACATTGCAATCATAACCAACATAGGCACGTCCCACCTGGCGACCCTCGGCACGAGAGAGAACATCTGCCGTGCCAAAATGGAGATCTGCGCGGGAATGGGAGAGAGCGGCGTCCTGATACTGAACGCGGACGAGCCGCTTCTGTACAGCGAGTATCTGAAGGCGGACAGGCGTCCGAAGCTCATGAGCGTGTTCAACAGAAACGGCGATTTCCGCGCCGTGAACATAAGAACGAAGCCGAACGGCTCCACCTTTGACATGATCTACTCAGACAAGGTCGCCACAAACGTGGAGGTCAGCGTTCCCGGAAAACACAACGTGTATAACGCCCTGGCGGCGTTCTCGGTGGGTATCGTACTGGGACTCGACGTGGACAACATCAGGAAGGGCATCACCTCGTACCTCGGGACCAAAATGAGGCAGTCCATCTACGACGTGGGCGGTATCACTGTGATCGACGACTGTTACAACGCAAGTCCCGAGTCCATGCGCGCGGCCATCGATGTGCTGACGGCGCAGGCGGAAAAGACCGGCGGCGCGCCGGCGGCGCTTCTGGGCGATATGCTCGAGCTGGGCGATTATTCCCGTCTTCTGCACGATCAGCTCGGTCAGTACGCTGCCGCGGCGAAGGTCTCAAAGCTGTTCTGCTACGGAAAAATGAGCGACGTGGTGGCTGAGGCGGCGATCAAAAAAGGGATCCGAGCCGAAAACGTCTTTGTGTGCCTCGACACACGGGACCCGCAGACCATGGCGGAGATGATACTGAACTCGGTCTCCGAAGGTGACGTTCTGCTCGTAAAAGCGAGCCGCGGAGTCCATGCGGAGAAGGTCATCGAGATCCTGAAAAAGAAAAAAACCAAGAGAGCTCCCGCGAAAAAATAAAGTTTTTCGTACAGACCCCATCACACCGTCGAGAGAGGACAGACGCAAATGGAATACAAGATCATGTTTATTATCGCCCTTGCCGTCACGTTTTTGGCCACCGTGCTGATCTCCAGATGGCTCATACCGGTGCTGAAAAGCCGGAAAATGGGCCAGAAGATCCTTGAGATCGGCCCCAGATGGCACAAGAGCAAGGAAGGCACCCCCACCATGGGCGGCATCGCCTTCATCGTGCCCGCGGTGGTCGTGGGCGTCGCGGGGAGCGTATTCCTGTGGATCAGGGAGGGCGCGTCCGCCGCGCTGCCTCTGGTACTCACTCTTGTGCTCGGCCTCATGGGCGGGCTCATCGGCTGTATCGACGACTCCGCGAAGCTGAGGAACAAGAGAAACGAGGGACTCACTGCTCCGCAGAAGTTTCTCCTGCAGCTTGCGGCGGCGGCGCTGTACCTGCTCGGCATGACGTTCTTCTGCCACATGACGACGTCGCTCTACATCCCGTACTTCAATGTGTCCTTTGACATCGGTCCCTTTTTCTACGTATTCGCTATGATCCTGATCGTCGGTATGATGAACAGCGTCAACCTCACCGACGGCATCGACGGTCTGGCGTCAAGCGTGACGCTGGTGGTCGGCGTATTCTTCACCGTGGCGGGGTTCCTCACCGGCATGGCGGAGGCGGACGGATCGCTTCTCATGCTGGGCGGCGTGATCATCGGCGGCACGGCGGGATTTCTTGTGTATAACTTCCACCCGGCACGGGTGTTCATGGGAGACACCGGATCCATTTTCCTCGGGGGTCTCGTGGTCGGCGGCGCATTCATGATGAACAATCCGCTCATCATCGTGGTGGCGGGACTGGTTTTCATCCTCGAGACGCTGTCCGTCATGCTCCAGGTGACCTATTTCAAGATCACCCACGGCAAACGGCTGTTCAAAATGTCTCCGATCCATCACCACTTCGAGCAGTGCGGATGGTCGGAGGTGAAGATCGTCCTCGTGTTCTCCGCCGCCACCGTGGCGCTCTGCGCGGCGGCGGTATTCGGACTGAGACGGTTCTGACTCAGCAAATTATAATTCGGCGGAAAGGAGGGCGCTGATGAACGGCAACAATAACAACAATTTGCGCGGCAGAAGACCGGCCCGGCGCCCGGACTATCTGACCGGCAAGGGAGCGGGGAGCAGACCCGCCCGCGCGTCATACGGAAGACGGCGCGGCACCGGACGCGAGGTGGCCCGCCGCGACAGCAGCGAGATCGCAAGCCGCAACGCGGAGATCCGCGCGCTCCGGGAACAGAAAAAAGAAGCCGAGTGGCAGCAGGACGTGGAACGCGTCCGGGGCGGAGTTGACAAGATCATGCTCGCCATCGTTCTGCTTCTCGTGACCTTCGGCGCCATCATGGTCTTCAGCGCCAGTTATCCCACGGCGCTGTCCGAGTCCGGAAACGGGTTCACGTACCTGAAAAAGCACCTCGTCTTTGTCGCCATAGGCGGCGTCTTCATGACGGTGGCGGCGCTTGTGCCCTACAGAAAATACAAAAAATGGGGTCCCTTCTTCGCGTACGGTGTATCGATGCTCCTTCTCCTCGCGGTGCTCGTTATCGGTACCATCGAGGGCGAGGCGAAAAGGTGGATCTACATCGGCTCGTTCTCCGTCCAGCCCTCCGAGGTCATGAAAGTCTCGCTGGTGCTTGTGCTCGCCTGGTATATCGACAAATACCGCGACAAAATGAAGAACTGTCTCACGAGACGGGAGAAATACAGATATAACGTCCTTTACCCCTTCCTGTTTATCGTGCCCGCGTGCTTCCTGGTCATGCTGGAGAAGCATCTGTCAGGCACGGTGATCCTGGCGCTTCTCGGCGTCGCGGTGATGCTGGTGGGCGGCTGCGACGTGAAGCAGACGGTCATAACGTCCCTGATCCTCGGAGCGGGCGCGGTGGGCGGATTTATCGCCACCCACCCCTACGCCCTGAAACGGCTCACCACGTTCACGGCTGAGAACGTGGACATCCACAACGAGGGCTGGCAGACCTTCCAGGGAGTTCTCGCCATCGGCTCCGGCGGCCTCTTCGGCCTCGGATTCGGGCAGAGCAACCAGAAATACAGCTACGTGTCCATGGCGCATAACGACTTCATTTTCTCCATCTGGTGCGAGGAGCTGGGCTTCATCGGAGCCGTC
The DNA here is from genome assembly GCA_017518025.1 of Clostridia bacterium. Classification (GTDB taxonomy): domain Bacteria; phylum Bacillota; class Clostridia; order Oscillospirales; family CAG-272; genus RUG11130. The sequence goes on along the minus strand of JAFWWR010000334.1, from coordinate 2,002 downwards.
CTCCTCATCGCCCTGTTCGTGGCGTTCATCTGGCGGGGCTACGTCATCGCCATGCGGGCGCCGGACACGTTCTCCACGCTGACGGTGTTCGGCATCGTGACTCAGGTGGGCGTGCAGGCGTTCCTCAACATGATGGTCGTCTGCGACATCATCCCGAACACGGGTATCTCGCTGCCGTTCATCTCATACGGCGGCTCGTCGCTGATCATGCTCATGGCGGAGATGGGTATCGTCCTTTCGATCTCCCGCCAGTCGTACAGAAAGATATCGTCGTCCTGACGGAGGAGATAAAATGAGAGTTCTTATGACCGGAGGCGGAACGGGCGGTCACGTGAACCCCGCCCTCGCCATCGCAAACACCATAAAGAAAAACGACCCGGACGCGGTCATCGCCTACGTCGGGACGAGGCGCGGGATCGAGTCGCGCCTGGTGGAAAAGGCGGGCTATCCGCTCCATTTCATCGAGGTCCGGGGGATCAAACGGTCCCTGTCGCCGTCCAACATCAAAGCGGCGTATCTGGCTCTCACCTCGCCCCTCAAGGCGCGGTCGCTGATAAAGGAATTCAAACCCGATATAGTGATCGGGACGGGCGGATACGTCTCCTGGCCGGTGGTCAAGGCGGCGTCCTCCATGGGGATCCCCACGGCGCTTCACGAGTCCAACGCCATCGCCGGCGTTGCCGTGAAGATGCTCCAGAACAACGTGGACAGGATCTATCTCAACTTCGAGAAGACCGCGGAGACCATCAGCGAAAAGAACAGATCGAAGCTGCTCCACGTGGGCAATCCCGTCATGGGAGGTTTCAGCGCCGTCACCCGGGAGGAGGCGCGGGAACGGCTCGGGATCCCGGACAGCTGCGAGAAAGTGATCCTCTCTTACGGCGGCTCCCTCGGCGCGGAGAAGGTCAACGACGCCGTGATCGAGATAATGAAGAGATACACCTGCCGCCATCCGGAGGTGCTCCACTATCACGCCACGGGATCCATCGAACACGAGATCTGCATGGGCATCTATAAAAGGGAAGGGCTGGACCGCTACCCGAATATTCAGATGACCGAGTACATATACGACATGCCGCTCCGCATGGCGGCGGCGGATATCACCGTCAGCCGGGCGGGAGCCATGACCGTCTCAGAGCTTGCCATGAGCGGCAAGTGCGCGATCTTCATCCCCAGCCCCAACGTGGCGGAGAACCACCAGTTTAGGAACGCCAGAGTGCTCGCCGACGCGGGCGCGGCGCTGGTGTACGAGGAAAAGGAGCTGGCAGAGAATCCCGGACTTATCGCGGAGAAGATCGAATATCTCTTCTCGGATGAGGGACGGGAAGAGCGCGAGGGGATGTGCGGGAAAATCAAAGCGTTCGCCACTCTCGACGCAAACAAGCTCATCTATGAAGATATTCTGAAACTTGTAGGAAATAATAAAGGATAACAAACGGAGAACAGGAAGATGACGCCGGAGTACAGAAGGACACAGGTCCCCGCGGCGGACCCGCGTGAGCGCGAGCCCGTTCTGTACGTGTACCCTGACGGCATTTTCACAAAAGCACAGAAAAAACGGCGCATCGACATGATCTTCCACGGCTGGGACCATCTGAAAAAGGATCCTCCGAAGGAGGAACCGGCGCCCGCGCCCCGCGACGAGGCGGAGGAACGGGATTTCTACACGGACCGGGGCGCTGAGGCGTACCGGGTCAGTTTCGACCCGCCGGGGTCCGGCGACACCATCCTCGTGAGCCGTCCTTCCGCAGGCAAAAACGACGGAGGAAGGAGAAGGGGAGGCCTCTTCGGGAACGCAGGCGACAGAAACCGCAGGGACCTTAAAGACGTCAAAGAAAAGGCCGCCAGCAGACGGCGGTTCATCGAGCACAAGCGGGGCCTGTTCCTGGCTCTGCTCATTACTGCTTTCGTCGTTATCCTGCTGGGACTGATATACAAGTTCTTCTTCGTGGTGCGCAATATCAGGGTCGAAGGAACGGACAGATACACCGCGGAGGAAATA
>JAFWWR010000333.1 GCA_017518025.1 Clostridia bacterium | reverse complement strand
TGCGGATCAGGTTGCGGATCTCGATGATCTGCTTCGGATCGAGACCCACCGTGGGCTCGTCGAAAATGATCACCGGCGGGTTCCCCACCAGAGCCTGGGCGATGCCCACACGCTGACGGTACCCTTTCGAGAGGTTGCCGATGACCCGATCTTTTACGTCGTATATTTTAGTCACCTGCATAACTTCCTTCAGGTGCTCTTTCCGGTTGAGGGAGCAGTTTTTCAGCTCATAGACGAAGCCGAGATATTCCTTGACCTTCATCTCGTTGTAGAGCGGCGGCTGCTCGGGCAAGAAACCGATCTTTTTCTTCGCCTCGTCGGGGTGTTCCAGCACGTCGATGCCGCAGACCTTCGCCGTGCCCGACGTGGAGGAGAGATACCCCGTGATGATGTTCATCATGGTGGTCTTTCCCGCCCCGTTGGGGCCGAGGAAGCCGACGATCTCGCCCTCGTTCACGGTGAAAGACACGTCGTCCAGCGCGACGACGCTTCCGTAATTCTTGATTATGCCCTCGACTTCGATCATTTGTCTCTGTCCTTTCCTGTTATTACGATCCCGGCGCCCAGGGCTCCGCGGCGGCCCGCCGTCCTGCGGTGGGAGTGGTATATCCCGTTGAGGCACGCGGTGCAGTCCGGGGACACGTCAATATGCTCCCGTGGGACCCCCGCCTCGCGGAGGATCTCCAGATCCATGCCGGTGAGGTCCGCGTGAAGCGCGCCGTCCGTCTCCTTTATGTGGCGGGACGCGAAGTCCGGTCCCCGGGCGGCCGTCACCGCGTCGCGAAAATCCTCGCGGACGGTAAAACAGCACTCGCCGATGTGGGGTCCGACGGCTGCGCGAACCGTGTTCAGCATGACGCCCGCTTCAACGAGCAGACGCACCGCCTCCCCGGCGATACCGCCCACGGTCCCGCGCCATCCGGCGTGGACGGCGGCGATAACGGGAGAGCCGTCCTCCCTTTCGCCTGCGAGAAGGATCGGGACGCAGTCCGCGATCCTGACCGTCAGGAGCACGCCCGGTCTGTCGGTGTAAAACCCGTCGCCGGGCTCGCCGGCGGACGGACGGATCAGATATCCGTCGCCCCGGTCAGCCTCCGTGACGTATCTCACCCTCGTCGAATGGATCTGCGAGGCGCAGACGGCGCTTTCCGCGCCGTACCCGCCGCCGGAGACCGCCCGGGCGAATATCTCCGCGTTGCGGAGGACTGTCTCGTCCGGGTCCTCCCGCCCGAAGGCGAGATTCATCTCCAGGGTATAGGGGTGCTCGCTCACTCCCCCGAGCCGGGTGGAGAAGCCGTGCATGACTCCGTCCCGCCGGAGCAGGTCGGATCTTTTCAGTATCCCGTCGGAATAAAACATATTCTGCCTCCGGGGTTTGTTTTTATCAGCCCAGCGTTATGATGCTCTCGTCCCACTCCGCGGGCTTCTCGAACCCGAGCAGGTTGACCACGGTGCCCGCCACGGAAGAAAGGCCGAACTGACCCTCGTCCGCCTTGACGGTGTACTTCACCTTGCCGGATCTGTCGTAGATCACGCAGGGGACCCGGTTCAGGGTGTGGGAGGTCTTCGCCTTGAACGTGCCGTCGGCGTTCTTCTTCGGCTCGCCGGTCTTCTTGTCGATCTCCGCCATCTCGTCGGCGTTGCCGTGGTCGGCGGTGATGATGGCGATCCCGTGAAGCTCGTCGATCACCCGGAGGATGCGGCCCAGCTGGAGATCCAGCGCCTCCATGGCGCAGACCGTCGCCTCGAGGGATCCGGTGTGTCCCACCATGTCCCCGTTGGGGAAGTTGACCCTGAGGCAGTCGTATTTGCCGCTTCTCAGCGCCTCGATGAGCCGGTCGGTGATCTCGGCGCACTTCATCCAGGGTCTCTGCTCGAAGGGGACCACGTCGGAGGGGATCTCCTCGTAGGTCTCAAGCTCCTCGGAGAACTTGCCGCTTCTGTTGCCGTTCCAGAAGTAGGTCACGTGACCGTATTTCTGGGTCTCGGATATGGCGAACTGGGAAATACCCGTGTCGGACAGGTATTCGCCCATGGTATTCGTAATCTCGGGGGGCGACACAAGGTACTTCGACGGCACGTGGAGGTCGCCGTCGTATTCGAGCATACCGGCGAACCGCACGGCGGGGACTCTCACCCGGTCGAACTTGTCGAAGTCGGGGCCGCCCTCGAAGGTCTTGGAGATCTCGATCGATCTGTCGCCTCTGAAGTTGTAGAAGATCACGCTGTCGCCGTCCTCGATGGTCCCGACGGGCTTGCCGTCCTTCGCGATGACGAAAGCGGGCAGGTCCTGGTCGATGACGCCGAGCTCGGCGCGGTAGGCGGTGATGGCCTCCTCGGCCGAAGCGAACTGTCTTCCCTCGCCGAGTACGTGGGTCTTCCAGCCCTCCTCAACCATGTGCCAGTTGGCCTCGTAGCGGTCCATGGTGATGACCATCCTGCCGCCGCCGGAGGCGATCTTCACGTCGCAGGAGGCGTCGCTGAGAGATGCGATGAACTCCTCGAAGGGGCGCACGTAGTCAAGCGCCGAGGTCTCGCCCACGTCGCGGCCGTCCAGGAGGATGTGTATCCTGATCCGGCGCGCTCCGTCCGCCTTTGCGCGGACCAGCATCGCCTTCAGGTGATCTATGTGGCTGTGTACGTTGCCGTCGGAGAAAAGGCCGATGAAGTGGAGCGTGCCGTCCTGCTTCACGCCGTCCAGCAGCCAGTTCCACGTGTCGGAGGCGAACATCTTCCCGCTCTCGATGGACTGGGTGACAAGCTTCGCGCCCTGGGCGAACACCTGGCCGCTTCCGAGGGCGTTGTGACCCACCTCGGAGTTGCCCATATCGTCGTCGGAGGGGAGTCCCACCGCCGTGCCGTGGGCTTTGAGCCGCACCATGGGGCACTCCCTCATTATTCTGTCAAGGTTCGGGGTCCTGGCGAGGTAGACCGCGTTGGTCTCGTTCTCCTTTGCCAGCCCCACGCCGTCCATGACGACCGTCAGCACGGGACGGCATTCTCCCGCGCCGCTTTTTTTCAGAATGTGATCCATTTTATATGCACTTCCTTCGGATAAAGTATTAACTGTTTTTCAGATCATCGTGATCTGATTGGGGGAGCCGCCCGGGCAGACCCGCTCGTAAAGGTTCTCTATGCGGAGCCCCTCTTTTTTGGCGTAGCGCACGGTGTAGGCGGTGCCGCCTATCTGCACGCCGCTGTAGAACGCCACGCAGGCGGACGACATGTCGGCCATCATCCGGTTGCGCTCGAGCATACATCCGTCCTCGTACATATCCCGGGCGTAGAACACGATATCGGCGAGGCCCTTGATGCGCTGGTACAGGGACAGGTCCGACGTCCTGCGCCAGCGGGACGTCTGGTCCCGGCACGGCAGGACGAGGATGAAGCGCATATCGTCGTATTTCTTCGCCGCCACCGCCACGCGGCACGCCGCCACGGTGTCGAATCCCACGGCGCCGCCGCAGATGAAGTTGCGGAAGCCCTCCGCGTAAAGGTCTTCGATCGCTTTATCCACTTCGGAGAGCAAAGGCGTCATGACTTCGTCCGGGATCTGCCTGTGACCCGTGAAAAAGCACGTGACGTCGCGTTCGTTCTTTTCCATCGTACCCCTCCCGATCCGTATCAGAACATTCACAGTTTATTGTACCATAAAAGGCGGAAAAATCCAACCCCTTTTTGCCCCGCGGGGGCGTTTTGCGGGAGGAATTTTTCGGACTTGCCCCCCTCCGCCGTTGTTTTTTGTCCCCGTGGTCTTTACAAACGGGAAAAAATGTGATACACTTATCCCGTCATCAGAATAAAATGATAAAAAAGACTGTGACCGGGAAGAAAAGGACGTCCCGTCAGGCACAAGAGAGTCCCGCCGCGGCTGAAAGCGGGATCCTGACCGTCCCAATGTGCGCCCGCGAGTCCGCCCGCATGACGGGCCGTTCCCCGCGTTAAGGGATGAGCTACAAATAAGAGTGGAACCGCGGGACGCCGCCTCTTGACATGAGGCGTGCGTCCGTTTTGTTTTCCCCCGCGGGGAAGATCGGAGGTCATAAAATGAAGATCAAGTTGGAGAACAGCAAGCTCCTTTCCGGGATCGCCGGATTGGCGGCGGATATCAAGGACCGCGCGACAAAGGCCGCCGGCAACGTTGTTTACGACATCGACTCAATCTGCAAGCGCGACCCGGCGGCGAAAAGCCGCGCGGAAGTGGCGCTCCTTTACTCCGGATTCCACGCGCTAGTGCTCCACAGAGCCGCCCACGCTCTTGACAGCAAGGGCGCCCACCTGACGGCGCGGATGATCTCCCAGGGGGCGAAGTTCCTCACCGGGATCGAGATCCATCCCGCGGCGAAGATCGGGCGCGGCCTGTTCATCGACCACGGAAGCGGCGTCGTCATCGGCGAGACCACCGTCATCGGCGACGACTGCACCCTGTACCAGGGCGTGACTCTCGGCGGCACCGGTAAGGAATGCGGCAAGCGCCACCCCACCCTCGGCAACAACGTGATGGTGGGCGCCGGCGCGAAGCTGCTGGGCGCGTTCACCGTGGGCGACAACGCGAAGATCGCCGCCGGAGCCGTGGTGCTCGGCGACGTGCCGGCCGACTCCACCGCCGTGGGTATCCCCGCCCGCATCGCCGTCCGCGACGGCGTGAAGGTGAAGGAGAGGTACGACCTGGACCAGGTCCACATTCCCGACCCCGTCGCCGAGGAGATCGCGAAGATCAAGGCAAAACTTGCGGAGCTGGAAGAAAAGCTCGGAGAAAAAGAATAATGGATAACGTTACCCGTGAGGAAAACCCGCGCAAATCGAGGATCAGGGAGATCTACGGCTCCCTGTTCGCTTTCTTCGGATATATCCTGCTGTGGCTCGCCCTGAAGGTCGCCGCCTACGGCGTCGGAGCCGTCATATATCTCTCGCGGTACCGCGAGGAGACGGCGCGCATGAGCTTCAGCGAGATCGGAGAAATGCTGCAGCGGCTCCTGTCCGCGCACGCTGGGATGCTGTCCCTGATCGCTAACGGCGCGTTCGTTGTCATCGCCCTCATCATTATGGCGGCGCGGCGCAAAAATCCCGTCCGGGAGACGGGACTCGGGCGGGCGAGGCCCCTGCCCTGCCTGCTTGCAATACCGCTCGGCGCCTCTCTCAGTTTTCTGATCGGCACGGCGCTCTCTTTCGTGCCGTGGCCGACGGTCTCCTTCCGCGAGTCCGTCCCGGCGGCGCCGGAGATACTTGACGGCACGGCGATCATGATCCTGTCCGTCGCCGTCGTCACCCCCATAGCGGAAGAGCTTCTGTTCCGGGGGATCGGCGTGTCGAAGATCAGAAAGACTCTCGGCGCCGTGCCCGCCGTGCTCATCGCGTCGATACTTTTCGCCGCCGCGCACGGGGAACCCGGCGCCGCCTGCGGCGCTCTCGTTTTCGGGCTGTTCCTGGGGCCGCTGTTCCTGAAATACGGCCTCATCCCCTGCGTGCTGTGTCACGCGGCGTTCAATCTCACCGCATATTTCGCCGAAGGGCGCGTCTTCGACCCGACCCTCGTTCTGGGGATCGCTCTCTCCTGCGCCGCCGCGGCGATCGGCTCACTCTACCTCACGTTCAAAAGGAAAGGATGACTCATAAATGAAGCTTTACAACTCCCTCACAAGAGAAAAAGAAGAATTTGTCCCGAACGAGCCGGGCGTGGTGAAAATGTACACCTGCGGCCCCACCGTGTACCACTTCGCCCACATCGGCAACCTGCGCACCTACATGATGGAGGACGTGCTCCAGAAGTATCTCGAATACCGGGGCTACGACGTCCGCCGGGTCATGAACATCACCGACGTGGGCCACCTCTCCAGCGACGCCGACACCGGCGAGGACAAGATGCTCTCCGGCGCGAAGCGGGAGCATAAGTCCGTCATGGACATCGCCCGCTACTACACGGACGCGTTCTTCGCCGACTGCGAAAAGCTGAACATCAAGCGCCCGGACGTGGTCCAGCCTGCTACCGGGCTCATCGACGACTATATACACATCATCTCGACCCTCCTCGACAAGGGCTACGCCTACGTCGCCGGCGGCATCGTCTATTTCGATACC
>JAFWWR010000332.1 GCA_017518025.1 Clostridia bacterium | reverse complement strand
GTGTTCGGCGAGATCTACTACGCCCGCGCCATCGCAGAGAGACGCCGCGGCGTGCCGAACTGGGGCGTGTTCCTGAACGCGTACGAGCAGGGCGGCGGTCCGCTGATCGATATCGGCACCCACTCCCTCGACCTTACCCTTTGGATGATGGATAACTACAAGCCGGCGGTCTGCCTCGGGTCCGCGTTCCATAAGATGAACAGGGAAGAGGAAATGTACACTACCGGCAAATGGAACGTGAACGAGTTCACCGTTGAGGACAGCGCCTTCGGCCTTGTGAAGATGGAGAACGGCGCCACCATTTCCGTGGAGTCCTCCTGGGCGCTGAACGTCCCCGAGTCCATCGAGGCGTACACCCAGTTCAGCGGCACCAAAGCCGGCGCCGATATGCGCGGCGGCGCCCGCATCTTCGGAGTGAGAAACGGCGAGTGGTACGTGGACGTTTATCCTTACGAGGAATACGTCGCTCCTCTCAAGGGCAGCGTGAAGACCTCCGGCGATCCCGACGAGGAGATCGAGGGCGTCATCGAGGCGAAGCAGTGGATCGACGCGCTTGTGGCGGGAAAGAAGCCCTGCGTCCTTCCGGAGCAGGCGTACTGCGTGACCCGCATCCTCGAGGGGATCTACGAATCCTCAAAGACCGGCAAGGCGTTCTATTTCGATAACTGATATTACATGGAAAAAAGCGTTTTCGGCGTGTGTCGACAACGCTTTTTTCAGTAAGGTTAAAGTGGTTCTTGACAAGGCGGATTCTATATGTTATGATCTATTTGATCCATCTCGTAAGGAGGTATAACCATGAACTCACGCTTTAGAATCGTTATATCCATTCTTGCTCTTGTTCTTGCCGCCGTCGTCGCGTCGGTTTCGCTCGTTTCCTGCAGCGTTCGTGCGGTGAGCAACAGCGGACCCGACGATGACGGAGACGCGCTGACAGAGATCGTTTTCCCCGAAAAGGGGAGCAGCGGCCTTCTCGGTTTTGCGGAATTTGCGTCCAATGTGTTCGCGCACAACGTTCCGGAGCTGTACGCCAAGGCGGATCTGGTCGTATTCGGCACGGTCGTCGGCGAGTCCCAGTACAGAAAAGAGGGAAGCGGGCTTGAGGCCGCCTTGTCTGACGTATTGATCGAGAAGGTCTGGAAAGGCGATCTGAAGGAGGGCGACACGGTCACCGTCACGGAGACCGGCTGGCGGCTGGAAGACGGACGCACGTTGTCCCTCGGCGGAGAGCCGATCCTCGAAGAAGGCGAGAAAGTCGTCCTGTTCCTCGGAAGCGAATATGAAGGCAGACGCGCGGTCGTCAACAGTTTTCAGGGAAAGCTCTTCCTTGACAAGTCGGGAGTCCTGCACACCTACGGTTACTATTCCGACGAGTTTACCGGAGGGTTCTTTGATGACGTAGGCGAGGAGATCCCGTTTGCCGACTTTCAGGCGATCCTTGATGGACTGAGCAAATAACAGTTGAAGAAAAAAGCGTTTTCGGCGCGAGCCGAAAACGCTTTTTTGTTTTTGGTGTATCATTTGTGGAGAACACGTTACGCTATTGAAATAAAAAGCGCGGCGTGAGCCGCGCATGAATTGCACCTTCGGTGCATGAATTGACGCTTCGCATCATGAATTGCCGCCGGAGGCGGCGTGAATTGGCGGCGGTGACGCCGTTCAATCCTTCTTCTCGAAGACCTCCGCCGCCTTCTGCAGCAGGTCGCGGATCTCTATATGCTGGGGGCAGGTCTCCTCGCAGGCGCCGCACCCCAGACAGTCCGACGCCTTGGGGCCGTTCGCCGTATGCTGACCGTAGTAGAAATCCGAGTTCCAGCTTCCGAAGGCCTCCTTGGAGTTGAGGCACGCGAATATCTCCGGTATCGGGATCCCCGCGGGGCACACCTCCGTGCAGTACCGGCAGGCGGTGCAGGGGATCAGATTCTGCTGCCTGAATATCTCGCATACGTGGCCCAGCGCGGACATCTCGGCGTCCGTCAGCGGGACGAAATCCTTCATCGTGCCGATATTTTCCTCCACCATCTCCATGGAGCCCATTCCGGAGAGCACCATTATAACGCCCTCGAAGGACGCCGCGAACCGCAGAGCGTAGCTCGCCGCCGAGCCGCCGCCCAGCGAGTCGATGACCGCCTGCGCCTCCTCCGGAAGCTTCGCCAGACTGCCGCCCTTCACCGGCTCCATGATGATGATATCCTTGCCGTGCTCCCGGCAGATCTCGTAGCACCTTTTCGACTGGACCGACGCGTCTTCGTAGTCGAGGTAGTTGAACTGGATCTGCACCACCTCGATCTGCGGCCAGTCAGTGAGGATTTTTTCCAGCACCTCCGCCCGGTCGTGGAAAGAGATCCCGAAGTGGCGGATCTTCCCCTCCTCCAGGAGCTTCAGCGCCTCCTCGTAGGCGCGGCACCGCCTGTACTGCTCGTAGATCTTCTCGTCCTGGGCGTGCATCAGGTAATAGTCGAAATAATCCACGCCCGTGGCCTTCAGCTGTTCCTCGAACAGGGGGCGGATCTCCTCGTTTTTCGAGAAAAAGTTGTGGGACAGCTTGTTGGTGATAAGATACTCGCTTCTGTCGTGACGCGAGGTGAGGCACTTCTTCAGCGCGACCTCGCTGAGCCCGCTGTGGTACCCGTGGGCCGTGTCGAAATAATTGAATCCGTTCTCAAGGAACGTATCAAACAGGCGGCACACCTCCTCGTAGTCGATGTCGCCGTCCTTCTTCGGCAGTCTCATGCATCCGAAGCCGAAATTCTTTTTGATCCCGTATTTGTTCATCGGTCGATCCTTTCGTTATATCTGTACCTGCCATGCTGAGCGCCCCGCTGTCCTCTCGGGAAAAGTATACCATCTCAACGCGCCGAAGTCAACGGGTTTTTCACCCCGTCCCGCGCCGCCGCGGGGCAAAAACGTGCGTTTCTCCCGAAAACTGTTGACATTTTTATCCTTTCGTGATACATTTTATAAAGATGCGGGTCGTTTCCCCGCAAAAAGCGTAAACCGGAGGATAGCAAAATGAGATACAGCTACGGCACGAAAGGCGTATGCTCCCGGGAGGTCAGTTTCGACATGGAGG
>JAFWWR010000331.1 GCA_017518025.1 Clostridia bacterium | reverse complement strand
CCGTCGAGGAACATGGTCTTGCCGCCGCCGTCGTTGATGGTCTGGCTGTAATCGTCGAAGCAGAACTCGCGGCAGCCGCTCTCGTCCGCTACGTACCTGAACCAGCCCGCGGGGTCGCGTCCGCCAAGCTGTTCGGGATCGAAATCGATGGTGGAGCCGCGGTAGTTGATGAAGGGGGTCAGGTGGGGAGCCACCTTTTTGTTCACCACGACGCACTCCTTGGTCGCCTCCATGTGTTCGGGAAGGCGGGGTTCGTCGCCCACGCAGAAGCCGTAGAGTCCCGGGTGATCCCCGATCACGTCAACGATCCTGCGGAGCTGTCTTTCGTATTCCGCCGCTCCCATGGCGTGCATCCCGCGGTATCCGAGCCCGTCGTAATTGGCGATCAGCTTGACCCCTCTCCCGGCCGCTTTGTCGAGGAACGGGATAAGGATCCCGGGATCCTGGCTGAGTTCCGTTTTCGGCGCCATGGGCGCGGTCATGCCGCAGTCAGCCCACACGTCCACCTCATCGGGTGTAAAGTCTTCGATGGGATTGTACGTCCACATCGTAAATGGAAATTTTCTGCCCATATCATCGTCCTCCTGCTTTTTCGGATTATTTGCGGACGATCTTCAGCAGCTCGATGGAAGCGGGGAGGATCATGAGCTGTTCCTCGTCCTCCGCCTCGTGACCGATGGGCGAGAGATTCTTGCCGTTCTCTCTCACGTAGCAGAGTTCGCACTTCTCGCTGTCGTAATCCAGCTCCACGACGCCGTACCACTCGGTGACGGTGTGGAACAGGCAGAGGTATTCGTCGCCCTTTTCGTCCTCGAAGAAGGATACGATGGTCTCGTCGTTGGTCTTGATATCCTTGATGAGATCGTGCTCTCCCGGACGGAACTCGGGGAATATGCCCTTGTCGCTCTTCACGGCGTAGACCTTCTTCAGGTTCAGCTTCGGGAACACCTCGCCGAAGTGGTAGCTGAATCTGCGCTGGGAGCGCATGAGACCGTAGTAAAGCTCGGTCTTGTTGCCGAACTCGTCGATGGGAGAGTCCTTGTAGGTGTAAACGCCCAGCTTGTCGTAGAAACGGAACCACAGGACGCCCCGGAGCCCCAGCGCCGCGCTGGCGTTGATCTGCCAGAGAGCGTCCACCTCTCTCTGCTTGTGGTACACGTGGTGGGCGGAAGACAGGAGGCATCCCCAGGCGTCGCATCCGGCGTAGGACGCGGCCTTGGCGACATCGTAAGCCGACTTCATGAACGAACCCTTGGACCGCTCGTTGATGGCCGGGCCGTAGTCGTCGTAGCACAGCTCGGTGGTGCCGGTCTCGTCGGCCACGTACTTGAACCAGCCCTTGAGATCCCGTCCCCCCAGCGCCTCGCCCTCGGCGCAGATGGTGCCGCCCATGTAGTTGAGGTAGGGGGTCAGGTGGGGAGCGACCTTCTTGTTGATCTCGATACACTTCTTGCTCGCTTCCATATTGCGGAGGGTGGAGGGCTCGTCCCCGACGCAGAGGCCGTGGAGAGCGGGGTGATCGCCGATGGCGTCGATCACTTTACGGATCCTCGCCTCGTACTCCTCCTCGCCGATCTTGAGAAGAGCGCCGTAGTCGATGCCGTACACGTTGGCGATGAGCTTGATCCCGCGCTCCTGAGCTCTGTCGAGGAAGGGGATGTACGCCGCCGCGTTGTCGGGGGACACCCCGGGTCCCATGGGGATGTTCAGACCGCAGTCCGCCCATACGTCCACCTCGTCGGGAGTGAACTCGCTGATGTCGTTGTAGGTCCACATTGAAAATACGAATTTGTCTGCCATGTTCTCTTTCCTCTCTTTGTATGTCGTTTATGTTTTTATTTTCTGACTATTTTGTACATCGCGATGGACGCGGGCAGGATGGTGCTTCCCTCGTCCTCGCCGTCGTGATTGCGGCAGCGCGACTCGTCCGCCCCGTTATTTGTGACTCTGTAAAGATCGCACTTCGTATCGTCAAACCTTACGTTGACGACGCCGTAGTACTTGGTCACCGTGTGGAACAGCACCATATATTCGGTCCCGTCCTCATCCTCAAAGAAGCTGACCATGGTCTCGTCGTTGGGCTCGATGGCTTTAATGAGCTCGTGGTCGCCCGGGCGGAATTCCGGGAACACGCCCCGGTCGCTCTTGACCTCGTAGGTCTTCTTGTGGCGGAGGCGCATGAAGATCTCGCCGTAGTGGTTGTTGAACCGCCTCTGGGCGCGCATCATACCGTAGTACGCCTCGGTCTTGTTGCCGAACTCGTCGATGGGCGAGCCGCAATACTCGATGACGCTCGCTCTGTCGTAGAACCTGAACCACAGAACGCCCTTGAGGCCCATGGTGGCCGCCGCGTTGATCTGCCAGAGCAGGTCCACCTCGGACTGAACGTGGAACACGTGGTGCGCGGAGGACAGAAGGCATCCCCACGCCTCGCATCCGGCGTAATCGGCCGCCTCCACCATATCGCGGACGGTCTTCATGAAACCGGACTTGCCTTCGCCGTCGTTGATGGTCTGGTCGTAAATGTCGAAACAGAATTCCTTCGAGCCGGTCTCCTCGGCCACGTATTTCATCCAGTCCTTAAGATCATATCCGCAGCGCTGTTCTTTGGTGAAAGACACCGTGTTGCCCGTGTAGTTGATGTACGGGGTCAGATGAGGCGCCATGCGCTTCTGGATGGCGATGCATCTCTTGGTGGCGTCCATCTGCTCGGCGCTGTCCGGCTCGTCGCCCACGCAGAGACCGTAGAGAGCGGGATGGCCGCCGATGACGGCGAGGACTTCGCCGAGGCGCTTTTCGTACGCCTCCTCGCCCATTCTGAGCAGATCTCCGTAGCCGAGGCCCCAGACGTTGCCGATCATCTTTACGCCCAGCTGCTCCGCCCTGTTGAGGAACGGGATCAGCAGGGATACGTCTCCGCCGGGATTGATCGCCGGGGTCAAGGGGATCGTCATGCCGCACTCGACCCACAGGTCGACCTCGTCGGGAGTGAATTCGCTGATGTCGTTATAGACCCACATTGAAAACGGATACTTTCTTGCCATAATAATTTCCTTTCGTTTTGCGTGTTTTTTATACTCAACGGGAGCCGGTCCCGGAATGGGACCGGCTCCCGCTGTGAAGATAAAATTGTCCCGCGTCCTCCGTCTGTCAGTCGGCTTCGTCCGGGCAGACGGTGAACTCGTAACCCTCCCTCTCAAGGTCCTTCTGGATGTAGAAGAAGGGAGATACGGTCTCGGAAGTCTCTCCTGTATTGACGTTTTTGATCTGAAAATCGATATAGCCGCCGGCGGAGCTGCCGTCGCCCTCCGCCTGATAGCTCTCGTGGAACGCGTCGAAGCTGTCTTTGTCGAACACCACCTCGAAGCCTTCGGGTATCCCGCACCACTCAAGGATAGCCTCGCCGAGCGCCTCTTCGGTGAGGGTGGACGACGCTCCGAACTGCATATGGACCCAGTTGTGCGTGAGGCACGGCGCCTCGTCAAGGAATAACTGCGCCCGCTCGTTCACTTCCGCGTCGGGAACGGGTTCGCCGCTCTCCGTTTCGGATCCGGTCCCCGCCGTGTCCGGAGCCGGTCCCTTTGTCTCGGTCTGTTTTGTCTTGTCGGCGACGTCTTTTCCTTCATTGCAGGAAGTCAGAGTCAAAAGCGAGAAGAGCATGACAGCAGCAAAGATGATACATAAGATCTTTTTCATGTCAGATACCGCCTGTCTCTTTTGCGCGGTCCTCCGCGCGTGATCTCGGGGATCTCCCCTGTAATATGATACCACTTTGATATCATTATTTTGTTAACGCATTGTATATTCCGCGCGTCCCGGGAAGGATCTTCCCCGAATGGCACAATTCGTGGCCCGCGCAGGTTGATTATACCATATCATGTGTGAAAAAGCAACGAAAAAAGCGGTTTGTTTTTCGTCAAACCGCTTTTTTATTCCATGGGTGTATACTTATTCCTCCGAGCACAGAACAACGCCCATTCAGACCGTCGGGAAAATGTCGATAAGCGTGGGGCTGCCATAAGCCTTCCCCCCCGGAGGGGAAGGTGGCAAGCGTAAGCTTGACGGATGAGGGGACACATAGTACAACGGGCGTTTTAATTCTTCTCAGCCTGCGGCTGATATCCCTCATCAGTCTCCTTCGGAGACAGCTTCCCCTCCCGGAGGGGAAGCCTTTCAGAAGCAAAATCTCATTCCTCCGAGCTGATGATCTGTCCCATGCGGACGCCCATGATGGACGCCATCATGAGGCCGCGGGTCCAGCCGCTGGAGTCGCCGAGGCAGTGGAGGGACCTGATGTTCGTATTGAACTCCGTGTCCATCTTGATCCTGTTGGAGTAGAACTTCAGCTCCGGCGAATAGAGGAGCGTCTCGTTGGAGGCAAATCCCGGGACCACGTGATCCATCGCCTGGATGAAGTTGATGATGTTCATCATGGCGCGGTAGGGCATGGCGGCGGTGATGTCGCCCGCCACGGCGTCCGGAAGCGTGGGCCGCAGGTTCGACTGGGACAGTTCCTTCTGCCAGGTGCGCTTACCGTCAAGAATGTCGCCGAACCGCTGCACCAGGATGTGTCCCGCGCCGAGCATGTTCGTGAGCTCTCCTACCTTCTGCGCGTAGGCGATGGGCTCCTTGAAGGGCTCGCTGAAGTTGTGGGAGCAGAGGATCGCGAGGTTTGTGTTGTCGGATTTCAGTTCTTTATACGAGTGGCCGTTCACCACCGCCAGATCGTTGTCGTAGTTCTCCTGGGAGACGAATCCGCCGGGATTCTGACAGAAGGTGCGTACCTTGTTCTTGAACGGCTTCGGGTAACCGATGAGCTTCGATTCGTACAGCACCCGGTTGATGGTCTCGATGACCTCGTTGCGCACCTCCACCCGGACGCCGATGTCCACGGTGCCCGGCTGATGGGCGATGCCCTTCTCGGTGCAGATCTTCTCCAGCCAGTCGGCGCCGCGCCGTCCGGTGGCGACCACCGTGCGGGAGGCGCGGATCTCCTCGGTCCTGCCGTCCTTGGTGACGGTGACACCGAGGCACTCGGAATCGCTGAGGATAAGGTCGGTGCACTCCCAGCCGAAGAGGATCTCGACGCCCGCGTCCATCAGGTAATGCTCGATGGACATATAGATGTTGTGCGCCTTTTCCGTTCCCATGTGACGGATGGGGCAGTCCACAAGCTTCAGTCCCGCCTGGATCGCCCTTTTCCTGATCTCGCGGACCTCCTCGTCGTTGTTTATCCCCTCAACGTGGGGATCGGCGCCGAACTCCAGGTAGATCCCGTCGGTGTATTCGATGAGCTCCCGGGCGACCTCCTCGCCGATAAGCGTGGGCAGGTCGCCGCCCACCTCGTAGCTCAGGGACAGCTTCCCGTCGGAAAACGCTCCCGCGCCGGAAAATCCCGTGGTGATGTGGCAGTAGGGCTTGCAGCTTACGCACTTGCCGATCTTTTTCTTGGGGCAGGCGCGCTCCTCGATGGAACAGCCCTTCTCCACGATCGTGATCTTTTTGCCGGAGCCGCGTCTTACCAGTTCAAGGGCGGTGAAAATGCCCGCCGGGCCCGCTCCGACTATAAGTATATCGGTTTTCATATCTTTCTCCGTTTCGCTTTACAGAAGCTTTCTTATTATCTTGCCGCTGGTGGTCTTCGGGAGCGATTCTTTGAACTCCACGATGCGCGG
>JAFWWR010000330.1 GCA_017518025.1 Clostridia bacterium | reverse complement strand
CTGATCCCCTACTGGAAGGAAATGACCGCCTTTGCGAAATCCCACGGAGTGACGCACATCGCCCTCGAGCTCCATCCCGGATTCTGCTGCTACAATCCCGAGACTCTGCTGAAACTCCGCGCCGCCGTCGGCGACGTGATCGGCGCCAACTTCGACCCGTCTCACCTGGTATGGCAGGGCGTCGAGCCCGCCGCGGCCATCCGCATGCTGGGCGACGCCATCTACCACGTCCACGCCAAGGACACCAAGATCGACGAGATCAACCGCGCCCGCATCGGCGTTCTCGACACCAAGCACTACAGCGACGAGATCAACAGAGCGTGGGTGTTCCGCACCGTCGGCTACGGCCACGACGCGGCGTGGTGGAAGGATCTTGTCGACAACCTGAGACTTGTGGGCTACGACAAAGTCCTTTCCATCGAGCACGAGGACAGCCTCATGTCCATCGACGAAGGCCTCCGCAAAGCGGTATGCTTCCTCAAGGACGTCATCATCCGCGAGCCGAAGCCGTCCACCATGGCATGGGCATAAGACCGGAAAACGAATAATCAGCATGGGCAAGTGACACGCTTGCCCGTGCTTCATAGTGGGGAAATAAAATGAAAAAGATCCTGTTTCGTCTTGTCTCCGTCATCGTCGCGCTTTCTTTCCTGACCGTTCCTTACGTTTCCGCGGACGGCACGGACGGCGGCGCACACCTGAAGATACTGCTCATCGGGAACAGCTTCTCCGAGGACGCCTCCGACGGATACACCGACGGCGATTCGCTCTACACGGGGTACAGCACCCTCTACAATATGATAAAGACCGCGGTGGGCCCCGACGTGGACGTGGAGATCGGCCTTCTCGCAAGCGGAGGCAAGACCATGACCTGGCACTGCTGGGCGGCGGCCACCGAGGCGCACGAGTACTCCTTCCGGGTCATCGGCGACTCCACCGGGGGCAGCTGGACTCTCGGAGAGGGGATCGACACCTCGAAGGGCGCTCTCGAATACGACGACTGGGACGTCGTCGTCCTCCAGCCGTACTGGCTCGAGGTTCAGGTGGGGTATTCCACCGGAACGACGACCGAGACGAGACCGTGGAAAAACCTTGAAGATTCCGTTCCGTACATGCTGGACTATGCGGCGTCTTTCTGCCCCGACGCGAAATTCTATCTGTTCTTCCCCTGGGTCATGACACAGAAGCTTGAGGTCGACGCCGATATCAAGACCTACGACAAGGTCCGCGGATTTATTTCTCTCGCCGAAAACTACACCGGCACCGAAACGGGGAAGGGCTTCGACGGCGTTATCCCCATCGGCACGGCGATACAGAACGCCAGATCCACGTACATGGCGCTCCAGCAGTACGTCAATCCCGACTCTCCCGATCCGGAGAGGGTTTATTTCGAATCCGATCCCGTCGTGGGGCTCCAGCGTGACGGCGCCCACGTCACCTATTCCGTGGGGCGATATATCGCCGCGCTGACCTTCTGCAGGACCGTCGTCCCGGAGGGAATGACTGTCGGCGACCCCACTGATGTGGAGATCAGACGGGCGCCCGGCTCCCCCGCCCACCCGGAGGAATATAAGGAACTCGCCGTCAACGCAGTCGACGCCGCGCTGACGTCCGCGAAGGTCGAGGGCTCCGGCAGATTCGCGCGGACGGCGCTCGGCGATCACAAAACGGACCCCACGGACTCGCTGGTGGCGAAGCTGCAGGCGGAAAAGGTCAGCTTCACGTGGTCCGCGGACGGAGGCGTGCCCCTTGAGGACGCGGCGAAGGCGGCCATCGAGGCCCGCCTTCCCGAGATCGCGAAGGTCACCGTGCTGTCCGTCGAAACAGAAGAGGGAAGCGCGCTTGCCGAGGTCCGCGCGTCCCTTCTGTACGGGTACACCGAAAGGGAGTTCGACCTGACGGTGACGGTAAACGAGCCGGACGTTCACGAGCACGAATACTCGCCAACCGTCACGCCGCCCACCTGCGTTGACGGCGGTTACACCACCTATACCTGCGCCTGCGGCGACACCGTTGTCGGCGATCCGACGGATCCGCTCGGTCACGACTGGGACGAAGGCGTGATGAAGGCGCCCGCGTCGACCGTTTACGAAGGGAAGATGCTCTACACCTGCCTCCGCTGCGGCGAAACGAGGGAAGAGATCATCCCGAAGCGCGACGAGGTACCGAAGGACGAGCGCCTCAGGATCCTGTTCATCGGGAACAGCTATTCCGAGGACCTGACCGACGGTTTCACCTATCCCGACGGGACCTCCTACACCGGATACAGCACCCTTTACGAGATGCTCCGCACGGTGACGGGGGGTGAGATCGAGATAGAGATAGGCCTGCTCATGAGCGGCGGCAAGTCGCTCACCTGGCACGCGTCCGTGGCGAACAACGGATACGATTATTACGCCTTCCGCGTGGTTGGCGACTCGACGGGAGGCCGCTGGGTCGAACTGTCGCAGAACGCCACCACCGTGGACGGACTCAACTTTTACAACTGGGACATGGTGGTCCTCCAGCCCTACGGCAACGAGGTGAAAAAGGGCGAGACCAACTCTCCGAACGCCCAGATGAAGCCCTTTGCGAAGCTCGAGGACTCCGTCCCGTTCATGCTCGATTTCGTGGAGACCCGCAACCCGGGCGCCGAGATATGGCTGTATCTCCCCATCGCGAATATCAAGAAAGCGGAGATGAACGGCGGAGAATCCGACTTCGGGAAGACTGCTCTCTGGGTCGAGACCGCAAGCTATATGTCCGGGAAAGAGACTCATAAACAGTTTTCCGGAGTCATCCCCATCGGCACGGCGATACAGAACGCCCGTTCCACCTATATGGCGGTCCAGCAGTACGTCTACCCGGGCGCGCCGGACCCCGCCGTCGTCAACTTCGACTCCGACCCGATCATGGGACTCCAGCGGGACGATCTTCACGTGTCGTACTCCGTCGGGCGCTATATCGACGCCCTCACGTTCTGTAAGACCGCCGTTCCTCTGAGTATGAAAAAGCCCGGCGCGGAGCCCGAGACCGTCGCCATAAGGCGGCCTGAGGGCGCGCCCGCGCTGCCGGAGGAGTATAAGGATCTCGCCCGCGCCGCCTCGGATGCGGCGGCGGAGTCGGTCGACAACAAATTCGTACCGATCCGTATGACCGGCTTCGAGATCGACCCCACCGATACGCTGATGGAAAAGCTTGCCTCGGCGGATCTCGAGGCGTTTTGCCCGGATCCCTCCGGGGCGGGTACCGAAGACGCTGTTTATAACGCCATCGCGGCAACCCTTCCCGACAACGCCGTTCTGACCGTCGACGCCGTCACCGTCGACGGCGCGACCGCCACGGCGACCGTCACGGTGCTCTACGGCTACACCGCGCTCACGGCGGAGTTGACCGTGACGCTCCTCGATCACGGCCACGAATACGAGCTTGCCTCCTCCGACTACGCCCACGACGGCAGGGAAGAGTACACGGAGGTTTACGTCTGCCGGATCTGCGGAAAGGAAGACGTCAGAGTCATCGGAAAGACCCCGTGCCCCGGCCTCGTTTTCACCGATATGCCGAAGGTCGGGAACTGGGCCCACGACGGCATCGATTTCTGCCTTGAAAACGGCCTCATGAACGGGATGACGCAAAACACCTTCGTCCCGGCGGGAGACATGACCCGCGCCATGCTGGTCACGGTGCTGTGGCGCGCAGAGGGAGAGCCAGCCGCGCCGGGGACGACGCCGTTCACAGACGTCAAAGCGAAATGGGCGAAGGACGCGGTCGCGTGGGCGTATGAAAACGAGATCGTCAAGGGAATGACGGCGACGACTTTCGCACCCGACGATAAACTCTCCCGAGAGCAGATCGCCACGATCCTCTACCGCTTCACGGAGTACAAGGGCGGCGACACCGGCGCCCGTGCGGAGCTCGACCGCTTCCCGGACGGGGCGAAGACCCACAGTTACGCGAAGGACGCCGTGAGCTGGGCGGTGGCGGAAGGCCTCATCTCCGGCACGAAGGCCGGGGACCGTGTCCTGCTCGCCCCCCGCGGCAGCGCCACCCGCGCGCAAGTCGCGACGATACTCATGAGGTATCTGGGCGCAGGCACGTCTCCCGAAGACCCGAATCCCGGAGAGGGGAGCAAAGACGTTCTCGTCGTTGTGTTCTCCGCCACGGGGACGACGAGAGGAGTTGCCGAAAAGATCGCGGCGATCACCGGAGCGGATCTGAAGGAGATAGTTCCGGCAGAGCCGTACTCGTCATCCGATCTGGATTATAACGATCCGGACAGCCGATCCACGAGAGAACAGAACGACCCGGATGCGCGTCCCGCGCTGGCGGAGGACGTTTCCATCGACGGGTACGGGACCGTTTACCTCGGGTATCCGATCTGGTGGGGGTAGGCGCCGCGCATAATGAGTACTTTTGCGGAGAGTCACGACTTCTCCGGCGTGACCGTCATCCCGTTCTGCACTTCCGGATCGAGCGACATCGGTCAGAGCGACGATACCCTCGCCGGGCAGGCGGGGACCGGAACGTGGCTTCAGGGAAAACGCTTTTCCGGAAGCGTGACGGAAGATCAGCTTCGTGAATGGATCAACGAAACGGAGGGCACGGCAGTGAAAGAGACGCTTCGTCTGCAAATAAACGATACGGAGGTGGCCGTTCAGTGGGAAAACAACGGTTCGGTCAGTGCGCTGACCGAACTTGCGTCCTCCGGTCCGCTCACCGTTGTGACGTCTGAGTACGGAGGTTTCGAGCGGGTCGGCTCCCTCGGGGAGCGTCTGCCGGATAATGACGTCCGGATCACGACGGAGCCCGGAGACGTCGTTCTGTATTCCGGAGACCAGATCGTCATTTTTTACGGTTCAAACACGTGGGAATATACCCGCCTCGGGAAAATCACCGGGTTAAATGCCGACGAGCTTGCCGGTTTGCTTAGCGGGCAGGACGTGACTGTGACGTTATCCTGCCGATAAAACGGCCCTAACCGAAGAAAATGACACGCTCTTTAAAAAAGTCATAATCAGCAAAGCAAATCGTAAAATGTAAAACGGCATAGCGTTAAGCTATACCGTGCAGTAATCAATTAATGAGCCGTCCGTCGGGACACCTGCTCTATCGCAAGTGTCCCGACACGTCTTTTCTCTTTTTATTTCTGTGTCGGGGT
>JAFWWR010000329.1 GCA_017518025.1 Clostridia bacterium | reverse complement strand
GCGCGTTTCCGGTTTTTCACGGTGCGGAAAACGCCGAAATATGAGAGAACCGGCAACAGTACCGGGAAAAACACGGCGAAAGCGAACCAGCCGAACGCTACGGCTGTCACCACCACGGCGATCGCCGCCGTCTTCTTGCCGGCGGTGAGCCGCGATCTCAGAATCGTTCTCACCAGCTCGAGGAACCCGATACCGGCGAAATACGTCATGAGGATAAAGTGGAGATTGACGATGACGTACGAGCCGGGCGGCGGGATCGTCCCCGACAGAAACGACAGAACGATCGTCACGATGAATATCACCGCGAAGGGAACGGGAGTCGAGAGTTTTTCCGCAAACAGCAGGTCCCGCGTTCCGGCGGCTCTCGTCAGAAGCTTCAGGATCCCCGTGTGGACCGCGGACGCGATCATGGAGAAGATCATCACCGCGGAAGGGAACAGGGCGAACACCGCCTCGCCGAGCGAACCGGAGTCTGCGCCGAGCTCGGCGAAGGTGCCGGATGCGTTCATATTCGCGAGAACTTCGTCAACGGCCGCCGCCACGGCTTTTCTGATCTCGCCGATACCGGCGGAGACCGAACCGAAGGACGACCTGAGCGCCGCCACGGCGAAAAACGCCGTCGCTCCGAAATAAAGGGCGGTCAAAGTCAGAAATATGATGAACGGAGCAGCGCGTTTCAGCAGCATCAGCGCCGCCGTTCCGGCGAGGACCAGGATCAGAGACGCTGCGATGAGGGTCGTCGGGACGTCGCCCCCGAGCGCCAAAGCCGCCGCGATGGCGACCGCCGGCGGAATGAGCACCGCCGCGGACCTCACGTGAAGGAACAGGAACGTCATTATCACCGCCGCAGCCGTGAAACAGACGAAGGATACGGCAACGTTAACGCGTCCGACTCCGGCGGTGACCGTCGACAGGGCGAACGCGACCGCCGCCGCGGCGATCATCGCGGCGATCTTAAGCGTCTTTTTCGGGCCGCCGCCGCGTTCCGGGAAGGTGCCCGTGTTCTCGTCCTGCGGCATCTTCCGTCACCCCTTCCGTAAAATGGATATATCTTCGCATTCTCATATTATATCAAAGCGGAGCGCCTTTGTCAATCGAAAAGGAGTTTTCGTCCGCCGGGGCAAAGTTTTTCCGGCAAGGACCCCCGTATCTGCGAAAAAATGATTTTGTTTCCGTTTTGGTCTTGACAAAGGGCGAAAAAAAAGGTACAATATCTTCGTATATTTTTGTCGGCGTCATCCGGCGGAAATGTGCGTTATTGATAATTAAGTAATCCGTGCGCCGGCGACTGCGCTGCGGATGACGGAATATCAAAATTGAATAACTGGGAGGTACGCTATGCAGCCGATCGTATGGATTGCGATCATCGCAGCGTCAGCGGTAGTATCTCTCGTAGTTGGATTTGGTCTCGGGTACATACGTCGCAAGAGAAAGGCTGAGTCCGTCATCGGCTCTGCCGAAGCACAGGCGAAAAAGATCCTGGAAGATGGAATCAAAGCTGCGGAGACAAAGAAAAAGGAAGCGCTGATCGACGCGAAGGAAGAGATCCTCAGAACGAAGAACGACTTCGACAACGAAGTCAAGGAAAGAAGAAACGAACTGACACGGCAGGAGAGAAGAGTCTCCTCCAAAGAAGAAGCACTGGACAAGAAGGCCGAGAGTCTTGAGAAGAAAGACGAAACTCTGAACCAGAAGATCAGAGAAGCGGATGAACTGAAGCTGTCTGTGGAAAAACTGAAGCAGGATCAGGTTGATTCCCTGCAGAAGATAGCGCAGATGACGTCGGAACAGGCGAAAGAAAAACTGCTCCAGATGATGGAGGACGAGATCCGCCACGAAAAGGCCATGAAGCTGGTCGCCATCGAGGAGGAGTTCAAGGACGAGGCGGACGAAAAGGCCAAGGAGATCCTCTCCACGGCGATCCAGAGATGCGCCGCCGACCACGTTGCGGAGATCACCGTGTCCGTGGTGCCGCTGCCCAGCGAGGAGATGAAGGGAAGGATCATCGGCCGCGAGGGCCGCAACATCAGGACCATCGAGACGCTGGTGGGGGTCGATCTCATCATCGACGACACCCCCGAGGCGATCACGGTGTCCTGCTTCGACCCGGTCCGCCGCGAGATCGCGCGGATCGCGCTGGAGAAACTGATCCAGGACGGCAGGATCCATCCCGCCAGGATCGAGGAAATGGTAGAGCGGGCCCGCCGCGAGGTGGACGCCGCCATCAAGCAGGCCGGCGAGAAGGCCACCTTCGAGACCGGAGTCCACGGACTCAGTCCCGAGCTGGTCAAGCTCCTCGGACGGCTCAAGTACAGGACCAGCTACGGACAGAACGTCCTGAAGCATTCGATCGAGGTCTCCCTGCTCTCCGGCATCCTTGCGGATGAGCTTGGCGGAGACAGCATCCAGGCGAAGCGCGCGGGCCCGCTCCATGACATAGGCAAAGCGCTGACCCAGGAGGTGGAGGGATCCCACGTCCAGTTGGGCGTTGAGGTGGCGAGAAAGAACAGAGAGTCGAAGGAGATCATCCACGCCATCGAGGCGCACCACGGCGACGTGGAGCCGAAGACGCTGACGGCGATGATCGTCCAGGCGGCTGACGCGATCTCGGCAGCGAGACCCGGCGCGCGCCGCGAGAATCTCGAGAACTACATCAAGAGACTCACTAAGCTCGAGGAGATCGCAAACGATTTCGACTGCGTCGAAAAATCCTACGCGATCCAGGCGGGCCGTGAGATCCGCATAATGGTCAAGCCCGAGGCGGTAGATGACGATACCATGGTCCTTGTGGCGCACGACATCGTGAAACGGATCGAGAGCGAGCTGGAGTATCCGGGACAGCTCAAGGTCAACGTGATACGCGAGAGCCGCGCTATTGACGACGCGAAATAACAAAAGAGGCCGAATTTTCGGCCTCTTTTTTTGATGCGCTGCCCCGCGGCGAATCAAACTTCGCCTTTAGGCGATATAAAACGATGGCGGCCCG
>JAFWWR010000328.1 GCA_017518025.1 Clostridia bacterium | reverse complement strand
GTGGAATCAACGGCGGAGAGGGGCGGCTGCGCCCCGAGGGTATAGCATCCGATGTCGCCGAGGACGGTGACGCCCCGCTTGGCGAGAGTATAGTAGATCCCGCGGTGAGGACAGCCGGGGCACATCATGGGAGGACGCGCCGGCGCTTCGGTATCGGTTCGGAGCACCTCTTTTTCGGGGAGGCCGAACGCCTTCGCCACGGTGTCCTGCGAAAACTCGCCCACGATGGGGAACACGCTCTTCCCTACCGGGTCGAGACCGAGAGATCTTACGTGATCCTCGATGACGGGGTCCAACTCTTCGATGACGTACAGTTTTTTAACCTTCGACGCAAAGTCGAGGATCATTTTGTCGGGCAGCGGGTTCGGCATACCGATCTTCAGCACGCTGACGGTGTCGCCGAGGACTTCCTTCACGTACTGGTAGGACGTGCCGGAGGTGATGATCCCCACGTCGGTGCCGCCCCACTCGATCCTGTTGAAGGGGCAGGTCTCGGCGTACTCCCGGAGAGCCGCGGTGCGCGCCTCCACCACCGGATGGCGGCGTTTTGCGTTGCCGGGCATCATTATATACTTCGCGCCGTTCTTAACGTAGGGTTTGCGCACGACGGAGGGACGCTCGCCCGTCTCCACTATGGACTGGCTGTGAGCCACGCGGGTGCACATCCTGATGATGACGGGGGTGTCGAATTTTTCCGACAGCGCCACCGCTTCCTTCGAGAACAGGAGCGCCTCGGCGGAGTCGGAGGGCTCCAGCATCGGCACCTTCGCCGCGATAGCGTAGTGACGGGAGTCCTGCTCGTTCTGGGAGGAGTGCATAGCCGGGTCGTCCGCCACGCAAATGACAAGTCCGCCGTTGACGCCGGTGTAGGACAAGGTGAAAAGCGGGTCCGCCGCCACGTTGAGTCCCACGTGCTTCATGGCGCACGCCGCGGGAACTCCCGCCAGCGACGAGCCGAATGCCACCTCCATGGCGACCTTTTCGTTAGGCGCCCACTCGCTGTGGAGATCGTCGTATTTCGCCAGAAATTCCGTGATCTCGGTGGAGGGGGTGCCGGGGTAGCTCGATACGAGTCCGATGCCGCCCTCGTACAGTCCGCGGGCCACCGCCTCGTTGCCTATCATAAGTTTTTTCATATCGGTCTTCCTTTCCGGGAGTGTGCGTCACGAACGGTTCTGCGCCGCCACGAGCTCGTCCCCGCCGTATATCTTTCTCAGCTTCGGCTTCTCGATCTTGCCCGTGGGGTTGCGCGGCACGTCCGCGAAGATGATCTTCCGCGGCCTCTTGTATCTCGGCAGGGCGCGGCAAAATTCCATTATTTCCTCCTCGGTGCATTCCGTACCGGGGTTAAGTTCGATTATCGCCGCGGCGATCTCGCCGAGACGCTCGTCCGGCAGGCCGATGACCGCCACGTCCTTGATCTTCGGGAAGGCGGAGAGGAAATCCTCGATCTGCACGGGATACAGGTTCTCGCCGCCGGTGATGATGACGTCCTTCTTGCGGTCCACCAGGAAGATGAAGCCGTCTTCGTCCGTCGTCGCCATGTCGCCGGTGAGGAGCCAGCCGTCGCGGAGGGTCCGCGCCGTGGCCTCGGGATCGTTGTAGTAGCATTTCATCACGCCGGGTCCCTTGACGCAGAGCTCGCCGACCTCGCCCTGAGCGACCTCGTTACCGTCGGGACCGATGATCTTCGTCTCCCAGCCGAAGCCCGCTTTTCCGATGGCGCCGACTTTATCTACGTTCTCAACGCCCAGGTGGACCGCGCCGGGTCCGATGGATTCGGACAGACCGTAGTTGGTGTCGTACTGATGATTCGGGAAATAGGTGAGCCACCGCTTGATCAGCGACTGGGGCACCGGCTGTGCGCCGATGTGCATCAGTCTCCAGTGGGACAGATCGTAATCGGACAGTTTCAGCTCGCCCCGGTCAAGCGCGCCGAGTATGTCCTGCGCCCAGGGGACCAGGAGCCACACGATAGAGCATTTTTCCTCGGATACGGCACGGAGGATCGTCTCGGGGGACGTTCCCTTCAGGATAACGGCTCCGGATCCGGAGAGGAGACTGCCGAACCAGTGCATCTTTGCGCCGGTGTGATACAGCGGCGGGATGCAGAGGAAAATATCGTCTCTCGTCTGTCCGTGGTGCGCCTGCTCCACTCTGCAGGAGTGGACCAGCGCCCGGTGGGAATGGAGGATCGCCTTCGGGAATCCCGTGGTGCCGGAGGAGAAGTAAATGGCCGCGTCGTCGTCCTCGCCGATCTCCGGC
>JAFWWR010000327.1 GCA_017518025.1 Clostridia bacterium | reverse complement strand
GAAGTATTCCGGGGGCTGGGACCGGTAGTCGTAGCCCTCGCCGATCCAAACTTTGTCGGCGTACGCGAAATGCTCCAGATAGTCGCAGGTGGCGGTCCTGTATCCGTAGAACGGCGCGTGCTCGTTGCCCACGTGGATGTCTATATCGCATCCGTCCTTCACCGACTGCATGATCCGGCGGAGCCGCCTCGTAATATGGCGGTTGTAGCCGATCCCGTCCAGATATATCCCGTCGATGCCCACGGCGGTCATGAGCCACTCAAGCCCCTTGAGATAGTAGTTGTGCCAGCGGGATCTGTGCTGAGTCCGTATGGCGCAGTCATACTCTCCGCTGGAAAGGGGCTGGTGCCACGCGGGGCAGAATCCCTCACCCAGATGCTCGATGAGCCACGGGCCGCCGCTGGGCCTGTCTTTGACCTTGTCCTCGTCGGAGGCAAAGAAGTCCGCCAGACGGAAGTCCGTTCCCGCGTAGTAGATCTCGTCCCCGAGAGAGCGGAGCGCCCATATCTCCGTCGTGTAGTTCGACAGCTCCCGCACGGTGTAGTAGATCTTGTACTTCATCCCTTCCGCGTGAGCGCGATCAACCTCTTTCTTCAGTTTCGAAGCCAGGTGGAAGGGATAATTGATATTTTCATTCAAAGGCCCGCCCTGGTGGAGGATAACTGTGCTGGCGCCGAACTTCTTCGCCCGGTCGATGGAGACTATCGGCTCGTCGCTGTGCCAGCTGTTCGAGTGGTAATAATGCTTTGTAAAGTGAGTCGCGCGGTCCACCGGATGGAGCGGCGTCACTATCATGTGGAAGTGGAAGGACACGCTCTCTCCCGCCTTCATTTCGCGCACGCCGGAGGAGGCGTAAAACTCCGCGTCGCCGTCGCCCGTGCGCCGCACGGTCATCCTGCCGCGGCCGCAGCCCGACCAGGATTCCGGAAGCGGCTTCACGCCGCCCCAGTGGTCGTCGTCCTGCATGAGCCGGATCTGCAGACCGCCTCTCGGCCCGCCGAGCCAAACCACGTTGCCGTCGCGGCTCTCGTCCCACCTGTATTCCCAGAAGGACGGGACCGCGCCGCCCTCGCGGCACATTCCCATCATGTATCTCGCGTATCTGCCGTCGAGGACGAAGGAAAGGGAAAAGTCGTAACCGCCGTCCCTTTCCGCGGTGGCAGTCACCCGGCAGTCGATGAATCCGTCGGCCTCGTAGGTCACCTCGTTTTTCAGAGAAAGACCGTCGGGATGAGAGACGGATGAAAACCTCGTAAGCATGGTCCCCGGAGTCTCGGACGATCTGTCGCTCTCACGGGCGGGCAGCTCCGCGCCGTCCTTTTTTACCGTGAACTTCACCGGTTCCTTCAGCAGCAGGGCGGGATCGTTCTCTCTCGCCAACTCGCCCGCCTCGTCGTAGAACGTCTCAACCTGACGGGGAAGGCACGAGCTCCCGAGAGTCACGCGCCGCCCGAGGATCGATACGGTATCGGGCGCGTCGAATACGACGGGCGTATAGGGCGGGATCACGTCGTCCGAAATGCCCGCCGCGGAATTGAGCCAGAACAGCCGCGACATCCTCCACAAGTCGTCGTCGCCGTTCCGCGTAAGTATTTCTTCCGTGACGCGGAGACGGATCTCCGCCACCTCGGCGCAGTTCGTATTTCCCGCGGTCACCTCGGCAAATATCCGTATTTCTTCACCGTCGAATTTCTCCGCGTCGACGCAGCACCACAGGGGCAGAACGTCCCCCGCCGGGACTGACGGAGCGAGATCCATCTCACGCCCCGCCGCGTCGATGCCGTAGGTGTTTATTGAAAAACAGCGGTCCTTTCCGTACTCGTTCCCGCCCCCGTCCCGGAACGTCACTTTGACGTCGCGGAGTTCCTCCGCGGCGCAGATCGCAAGCAGGAAAGCGTAGTGTTCGTTTTTGCAGACGGAATCGGATAGCGACAGCCTGTCACCGGCTCTGCGGAGCCAGATCTCCGGCAGATCGTGCTTCATCCTCACCGGACGGAGCCGGTTTTCCGCCACCAACGCAAATGGCTTGTCCGCGGGGAGAAAGTTACGGCGCTCTTCCGCCGTCATGGCGAATTCCATGGGATAAAACGAGTCGAATTCAGTCCGGCTCTCGTATTTCAGCGCCTCGCCGAGGGCGATCTCCGCGCCGCTCACGCCGTCGAGCCATTCTTTTGAGGGGTTCATCCTCTCCCTCGGGAGATAGTGCGTCTCCGGGGAGCACCAGTGGCCCTTCAGTTCGAAGGGCAGGTAATAAAACTCATATATTCCGGCCTCCGGCGCGCGGAAAAGGACTGTCGCG
>JAFWWR010000326.1 GCA_017518025.1 Clostridia bacterium | reverse complement strand
CGTCGCCGTCGGAGGTGAAGAATCCGTATATCTGCCGCGGGAAGATCAGTATCGCCGCGGACAGCACCGCCGCCACCGTCACCGTCACTCCGTACACCGACAGGATGATCCTTTTTATCCGCTCGAACTTCCTCGCGCCGATGTTCTGCCCCACCATTGTGGCGCCCGCCGCGTTGAACGAGTTGGAGATGAGGTTCGCGATGCTGGCGAGCTTGTTCGCCACTCCCGCGAAGGCGGACACCGCCACGCCGTAGGAATTGATCCACGAGTTGTCGAACAGCTTCGAGAACGAAATGGACGCGTTCTTGATCGCCATGGGGACTCCGAGCTTCACCAGATCCCCCAGCATGGCGCCGTCGGGACGCACGAATTCCCGGGCGCGAAGATCGAGGCCGTACCGGTCTCTTTTCTTTATAACGTAGACGGCGCATCCCAGGAAAGAAATCCCCTGGCTTATGACCGTCCCGAGAGCCGCTCCCGCGCCGCCCATGCCGAGCCCCATGACGAACAGCAGGTCCAGCACCACGTTCACCACCGATGCGATCCCGATGAAGACGAAGGGCCTCAGCGAGTCGCCCATGCCCCGTAGCACCGCGCTCATGGCGTTGTAGCCGTAAATGAACACCAGCCCCGCCATACAGACGGTGGCGTACCCCAGCGCCTCCCCGAATGACTCACTCGGGGTGTGCATGATCCGCAGGATCGGCTCCCGCAGAGTAAAGCACACCGTCCCCGCCGTGACGGAAAGGACCGTCAGAAAGAAGAACATGGTCCCGATGAAACGGCCGATCTTCTTCCGCTCGCCCTCGCCCATCATCCGGGCGATGATCACCTGCCCGGCGTTGGAAAATCCCATGGCGACGAACGTGAGAAAGTTCAGTACGTCGCCGCCCACGGAGACGGCGGAGAGCCCCACCTTGCCCATCTTGTTGCCCACGATCACCATGTCCACGGTGTTGTAGACTATCTGCAGCAGGCTCGACAGAAAAAGAGGGGTCGCAAAACGGACGAGTTTCCCCGCCACGCTCCCCTCGGTAAAATCGGTCACGTTCGATCTCTTCTCCATTATCCGCGCCTGCCTTTCCCGGATATTATACACCTTCGGGCTGCCCCATTTCAAGGTGCGGCGCAAAAGTAGGACGTTTTTTCCGCCTTCCCGCCTCCGCTTCGCGCCCCTTCTTGAATTTCCGAGAGATTTGTGATATAATACTTTTTTAGAATGTTGAAAAGAAAAGAAGGGCTGAAAATGACAAAAGTCGATATTTTTTCGGGATTTCTCGGAGCGGGGAAGACCACGCTCATCAAAAAACTCATCAAGGAGGCGTACCGGGGGCAGATGCTCGTCGTGATCGAAAACGAGTTCGGCCAGATCGGCATCGACGGCGGTTTTCTGAAGGAGGCCGGCATCGAGATCACGGAGATGAACTCGGGCTGCATCTGCTGCAGTCTCGTGGGCGACTTCGGCAAGGCGCTCGCCAAGGTCAAGGCGGAGTTCGACCCCGACAGGATCCTCATCGAGCCCTCCGGCGTCGGTAAACTCAGCGACGTTATCCGCGCCGTCCGCGACGCGGGAGTGGAGGGACTTGAACTCGGCGCCTTCACCACGGTCATCGACGCCTCAAAGTGCAAGATGTATATGAAGAATTTCGCGGAGTTCTACCGCAATCAGATAGAGTTCGCCTCCTCGATCATCCTCTCCCGTACCGACGGGATAAAGAAGGAAAAACTGGACGAGGCGGTGGAGATCATCCGCTCGCTCAACGCCAACGCGCCGCTCATCACCACCCCGTGGGATCAGCTTGACGGCAAGGCGATCCTCGAGACCATGGAGAACAAAAACACCCTCGAGGAGGAGCTCCGCCGACTCATCGAGGAGGAGAAGGAGAGGGAAGCGCACCATCATCACCACCATCATCACGATGACGGCGAGGAATGCGACGACCCCGACTGCGAGTGCCACCATCATCATCACGACGACGATGAGGATGAACACGAGCACCATCATCACCATCACGACGGCCACGACGCCGACGAGGTGTTCACCAGCTGGGGCTCCGAGACTCATGGCGTGTTCACCGCCTCGGGGATCGAGGACCGCCTCGACGAGCTCATGACCGGAAGATTCGGCATGGTGCTCCGCGCCAAGGGCATCGTACAGGGCGACGGCGGATCCTGGATCCACTTCGACTACGTGCCGGGCGAAAAGGAAGTCCGCACCGGCGCCGCCGACGTGACCGGCAAGGTCTGCGTCATCGGCACGGGACTTGATAAAGAAGGCCTCCGGGCGCTCTTTACCCCAGAGAACTGAAGAAAGGCAGACGGAAATGGACGTTCCCGTATATCTTTTTACCGGATTTCTCGAATCCGGGAAGACTAAACTGATCGGTGAGACGCTCTCGCGGCCCGACTTCTTCGAGAGAGGGCAGAAGACCCTCGTCATCCAGTTCGAGGAGGGCGAGGAGGAGCTGGATCCGGCGGAATTCGCCTCGGACGACGTGGCCCTCGAGGTGATCGACACCCCCCGCAGGATGAATCCCGACAAGCTGGCGTCTCTCGTGCGCGCCCACGGCGCGAACATCGTCATCGTGGAATACAACGGCATGTGGCTCCTCAGCGACTTCTTTCAGGCGATGCCGCAGGAGTGGTTCGTCTACCAGGAGATGTTCGTGGCTGACGCCTCCACCGTCGGCGTCTACAACGCCAACATGAGAAATCTTGTTGTGGACAAGCTGACCAGCGCCGATCTCGTTCTGTTCAACCGGTGCGACGACGACACCGATTACGACGCCCTCCACAAGCTGGTCCGCGGCGTGACCCGCAGGCCCGACATCATCTACGAGAACGTGAACGGTCAGGCGGCGTACGACGATATCGAGGACCCGCTCCCCTTTGACGTTGACGCTCCGGTCATCGAGGTCGGGGACAGCGACTACGCGTTGTTCTACCGCGACATGGCGGAGAATCTCGACAACTACGACGGCAAGACCGTCTCCTTCCTCGGTCAGATCAGCAGTATGCCGAACGTCCCCGCCGACGGCTTCGTCATAGGCCGCCCGGTGATGACCTGCTGCGTGGAGGACATCGCCTTCAGCGGTCTGCTCTGCGAGAACGGGGTAAAAAAAGTCGCCGGCACGGAGTGGGCGAGAGTGAAGGGCAAGATAACGGTCAAGGACTGCGAACTCTACGGACGGCGGGGGCCCGTCATGCGGCTGATCTCCGCCGAGCCGGCGGAGGCGCCCGAGAATCCCGTGTCAACTTTCTATTGATAAATTAAAAGGTCGGACGTCTGTCCGACCTTTTAATTTATCGAAAATTACTTCAGGAGTCTGAACGAACCGATGACGGGGAGCTCTTTCGCTCTGCCGTTCGCGGCGTTCATGATCCCGATGATCCACATGACGAGGAAGACTATACCGGCGACAGCTTCCACGATGTAGAAGATCCAGCGGATCACGGGGATCAGGGTGAGAATGCTCAGCACGATCATTATCACTGTCTCCACGATGGCGAGGATGAGTCCCTGATTCACATGGAAACGAGCGTACTTCGACTCTTTCGCGGCGAACAGGGGGATGAGCACGAGCCATCCGAGGTATGCGAGGATCGCCATGACCTTGTTCTGCTCGATGTCGTTTTTGTCATATTCCGCCGTGTAGTCCTTCGTGTTGTTCATCTCATTCAGCTTGTCGTTAAAATCTGCCATAATACACACCTCCGCATAAATTAGGTAAACTACCCGTATCAATTCTACAACCCGTGCGGAGTTTTGTCAATAAGGAAACCCGTT
>JAFWWR010000325.1 GCA_017518025.1 Clostridia bacterium | reverse complement strand
GAGAACAAAAAGAAAAAATCGCTTGCGCGACTTTTTCTTTTTGGACCATGTGGGGATCGAACCCATGACCTCCAGATTGCGAACCTGGCGCTCTCCCAGCTGAGCTAATGGCCCGTTTTTTCGGAACACGCGTATTATACCACACTTTTCTCGAAAATGGAAGAGGATTTTTGAAAAAAGTGTTTTTCGTTCCGCGCCTTTCGTTCCGTGCTTTTCGTTCTGCGCCGAAGGAGCGCCTCGTCAGTTCACGATTTTCTTTGCCCACCTGCCGCTCTTCAGTACGATAAACCCGATCAGGCACTTCACCACGTTCAGCAGCTGCACGATCCCGTAGAGCCAGAATATCGACAGCCCTGTGAATTTCGCCAGCAGTACGATCACCGGCACGCACAGCACCCACATGAAGCCGGAGTCGAACACAAACGTGATGAACGCCTGCCCGCCGGAGCGGATTATGAAATACTCTGTATTCGCCAGGGACTCGAAGGGCATTGCCGCGGCGCAGATGAGCATCAGGCCCGTGGCGATGGAGCGCACCTCGGCAGTCGTATTGTAGAAATGCGGCACCGCGCCGGAGATGGCGGCGTAGGACCCGCCGACGACAACGCTGACCCCTATCGACAGCAGGAGCATCTTATACGCCGCTTTCTTCGCCTCCTGCACCTGCCCGGCGCCCAGCATCTGCCCCAGCACGATTCCCGCCGACACGGAGAACGAGAAGAACGCCACGGAGAACACGTTGAAAAACGTGGTGTTGATGTTGTTCGCCGCCACCACGCTGAGCCCCCGGGTGGAGTAGTATCTGTTCAGCACCGCCAGCGCGGACGCCCACAAGGTCTCGTTGAGCATCAGCGGGATCCCCTTGGCGAGTACGCTTTTCACGACGGTCAGCTTGATCCGGAAGTGGCGGAACGCCCCCACGATGAAGGGCCCCTTCTTCCTCGTCGCCCAGGTCCCCGCCGCCACGATGGCGATCTCCACCACGCGGGAGATCACGGTGGCGATAGCCGCACCGCTCTCGTCCAGCTGCGGGAATCCCATCTTGCCGAATATGAGGAAATAATTAAGGATCAGATTGACGCCCATGGCGACGAGGCCCGCCGCCATGGGGAGGGCGGACCGCCCGGTCTCACGCAGGGTGGACGCCCAGCATTGGACCAGCGCGAAGGGTATCAGGGAGATTATCATTATAAGAAGATAGTTCCGCGCGCTCTGGGCGGCCACCCGCGCCAGAGCGGGATCGCCCTCTCCTCTGAGGAACATGGCGATGAAGGAGTCGCCCCAGAAATAGAACAGCGCACCCGCGCCGAGGGAAATCACGGAAACCATGATGATCTTGAACCGGAAGGTCTGCCTCAGCCCCTCGGTGTCGCCGCTCCCGAAAAACTGCGCGCCGAAAATGCCGGCGCCGGACACGGCTCCGAATATCGTGAGGTTGAATATGAAGATAAGCTGGCTCGCCACGGACACGCCGGTCATCTGCGCCGTACCCACGCGGCCCACCATCACGTTGTCCAGCATATTGACCACGTTGGTGATGCCGTTCTGGAGCAGGACGGGGATCATCAGCGCGATCACGCGTCTGTAAAAGTGGTTCTTGTTCGTTCTTTCCATCTGTCTCTCCGGTTCATTCATAAAACAGGTATATGATACCATAAATCCGCCGTAATGTGAAGAGGGAAAACCGCCCAAAGAAAAAGGAGCGCGCATACGCTCCTTTGTGTTATATCATCATCTTCAGTCGTTGGGAACGACGGAAACATCGGGTATCACGTTCTCCACGTACCGCTTCAGCATCACGGCCACCTGAGCCCGGGTAGCGGTCCCTTTCGGGTCGAGATAAGACGCGCCGCCCACCTTCGTGCCGTGGATCACGTCGCAGGCCACCGCCCAGGAGAATCCGTCGAACGCCCAACCCGCCACCTCGCCGTTATCCGGGAACGAGGCGAGATCCGCGCGGTTGTAGTAATCCAGGTGCTTCATCTCGGTGTATCTCTGGAGGATGGTCGCCATCTGCTCGCGTGTCACGCTTCCGTAGGGATCGAACGAGGTCTTGCTCATCCCCTTCACCACGCCGCAGGACGCCGCCCACAAGACGGCGTTGGTATACCAGCGGCCCCCCTGCACGTCCTCGAAGGGATTTTCGAATTCTCCGATCCCGGGCGAGCCGTCAAGACGGTACAGCACCGTCACCAGCATCGCTCTCGTCATGGAGCCGGACGGCTCGAAGGTATTGGGAGACGTCCCCTCGAAGAGACCTTGCTCCAGAACGAAGTCGATACCCTTGTGCGCCCAGTTCGTCGCTGCCGGCATATCGATGAATTTCAGTCCCGGGCAGTCGGGCCCGCATCCTCCGCTGGGGCTGCCGGTCGAGAAGCCGGGATACACGCCCGAAGTGGGTTCGGAGCTCACGGTGAACTTGTGCTCCGCCACGGTATACATGCCGGTCTCGTTGGACGCCGTTATCCTGTAGTAATAGGTACCTGCTAAAAGCAGTCCGAAGACGACGCCGCTGTCGAGAGAGCGGATCTCGTAGGCGAAGTAGTTGCTGCCGGGGGTCAGCGTCGCCGACTTGCCCGTCAGCATCCGCCCGGAGGAGTCGTACACTCCCGCCGTGACGGAGGTGAGGTACGACGTGTACGACACCACCGCGCCCCGGAGGGTATAGGAGTCGCCCTTTTTGATATTGACGGGGTAGTTGCAGGACACCCCGTAGATCCCGCTGAGCGAGGAGGGCTCGCCGGTGCCGTAGACCGGCCAGTATCTGTTGGCGTCGTAGTACGCCCTGAGTCCGTAGGACGTCTTCGTGCACCGCTCGAACAGCTCCGCGAACAGCACCGTCGCCTCGACGGAGCCCTCGAAGGTGTTCGGCACGGCCTTCATGGCGGCATAGGTCTCGGCCTCGCCGTTCTGCAGCTCGTATCTCAGGTATCTCAGCTGCCCGTCCACGGTGGTGTAGTCGTAACCGTTATCCTTGCACCACTGCTGAAGCCGCTCGTACCTCGGCCCGTTCCACATGACAAGCCCGTAGGAGTACAGCCCGTTGGTATCTATATCCCCCGCCTGGGGATTGAAGGAGCACTCGCACATGATATTCGCCATGATGCCGCAGGCGGCGGCGTTGTTCAGCCCCAGTTTCGTCGTGAGAAACTTGTAGGTGGTCTCCTCCACGGTCTCGGCTCCGAAAACGGAGACGGTCCCGAGGACACCGAGAAGCGACAGAGCGATCACAAGCGACAGAAGCGCGGCGACGATCCTTTTTTTCAAAGCAGCCGCCCCCTTTCCCAAAACTTTACATAACTGTCTAAAATGCGTCTTTTTTTATGCTGTTTTTTCATTTTAACACAAATTTCGGCTTTTGTCTATAGTAAGTTTTGGAAAGTCCTCCCTCCGGCGTCAAAAAAAACGGGCCGATCGGACAATTTTTTGGCCGATATTTGTTGCATTCCGACCGGATATATGGTAAGATTTCTCCAAAGAAAAACATCAAGGAGATACTACCATGAACGACAAAATCAAGATAGCCGTGGCGGGGCTCGGCTCCCGCGGAAACGCGTATTCCGACTACGTGCTGCTGTATCCGGACAAGGCGGAGATCGTCGCCTGCGCCGATATCCTTCCCGACCGGGTCGAGAGATTCGGCGACAAGTTCGGCGTCGCGCCCGAAATGCGTTTTTCGTCCGCCGAGGAGATGCTCTCCCGCGACAAGCTGGCAGACGTGGTCTTCGTATGCACCATGGATCGGCTCCACTACCCTCACGCCATGGCGGCGCTTGACAAGGGCTACCACCTGCTTCTGGAGAAGCCGGTGTCGCCCGTTCTTCACGAATGCTACGAGATCGCGGACAAGGCGCGCGAAAAGGGCGTCCAGGTCCTCGTCTGTCACGTGCTGAGATACAGCAATATGTTCCGCAAGCTGAAGGAGGTCGTGGACTCCGGCGTCCTCGGCGACATCGTCTCCATCCAGGCGGACGAGGAGGTCTGCTACTGGCACCAGGCCCACTCCTTCGTCCGGGGCAACTGGTCAAACGAAAAGCGCTCATCCCCAATGATCCTGCAGAAATGCTGTCACGATATGGACTATCTTTACTCCCTCGTGGGCAAGAAGTGCGTCTCCGTGTCGTCCATCGGCTCGCTCAAGCACTTCAAGGCGTCCGAGGCGCCCGAAGGCGCCACCGAGAGATGCACCGCGGAGTGTCCGCATTATCACACCTGCCCCTACAGCGTGGACACAAACTACCTCGAATGGGGCCGCCGGGGCGTGTTCTCCTGGCCCATCGACGTGGTCTCGCAGGTGCCCACCATGGAGGCGCTTGAGGAAGCGCTCCGCACCGGACCCTACGGCAGATGCGTCTACCACTGCGACAACGACGTGGTGGACCACCAGATCGTGAACGTGCTGTTCGAGGGCGACGTCACCGTCACCTTCTCCATGTGCGCGTTCAACGTGGACGGCGGAAGACGGCTCCACATTATGGGAACAAAGGCCGACCTCAAGTGCGAGATCGACAGCGACACCATCCGGGTGAATCCCTACGTGGACCGCTTCACCGACCACAGCATAATTTACGACGTGTCGTCCGAAGACGACGCGTTCGGTCACGGAGGCGGCGACGCAGGCATCGTCCGCGACCTGATCTTCCTGCTCCGGGGCGAGGGGGGCGTCAGCTCGTCCGCCACAAGCGTGGACGAGTCCATCGAGAGCCACATCATAGCGCTGGCGGCGGAGGAATCGCGCGTCCGCGGCGGAGAACTGATCCGCCGGGATGAGTTCGTAGCGAAAAACAGATAAAAACGGGGGACGGGCGGCAACCGCCCGTCCTTCGGGTATAAAAGAGGACAGTATGGAAAAAAAGCTGATAGTCGTCAAGGCGGGCACCACGTCCCTGACGGGGCCCTCCGGCGACGTGGACAGAGAGAAGATAGCGAACATCGTGCGCCAGCTCGCGGATCTGCGCGACGCCGGTCACAGCGTGATGCTGGTCTCCTCCGGCGCCATCGCCGCGGGCTTCCGCGCGCTGGGGTATTCGTCCCGTCCGTCGGACCTGGCCGGAAAGCAGGCGGCCGCCGCGGTGGGTCAGGGCCTCCTGATGGAGGAGTACACCCGCTTTTTCGCCGCCCGGGGCTACGTCACCGCCCAGCTTCTTCTGACCCGGGAGGACTTCACCGACCACCGGCGGTACAAAAACGCGTTCTCCGCCGTGGAGGTGCTTCTCGGATGGGGGGCGGTCCCGGTGGTGAACGAGAACGACACGGTCTCCATCGACGAGATCAAGGTGGGCGACAACGACACCCTGTCGGCGCAGGTGGCGGCCATGGTCCACGCAGACCTGCTCCTGATCCTCACCGACGTGGGCGGTCTCTACACCGCCGACCCGTCGAAGGACCCGACGGCAAAGCTGATCCCCGTCGTTGACAGGATCGACGACGTTCTTGACAAAGCGGGAGACTCCGGAAGCTCCGTCGGCACCGGCGGCATGATAACGAAGCT
>JAFWWR010000324.1 GCA_017518025.1 Clostridia bacterium | reverse complement strand
CGTCGTGCCCTTGGGTGCGGGAGATTTCTCCACACGCCACAGAACCGTTACGAGCATCGCACGATTCATCGGGTCGTCCGGAGCGAATTTATCCTCCGAAACGCCGTTCATGAGGTCGTTTTCCCAAACGTATTTAACGGCCTCATAGTACCATTTGCCCTGTTTCACGTCCGTGAAGGGCATCTTTCCTTCGGCAGCCGTAGCCGGCATGATTATCATACCGAGCAGCATCACGGCTGCCAGAATGGTGCTTAAGATTCTTTTTTTCATAACTTCCTCCTAAAAGTATGAATTGATTGATTCAGCGGTCACAGGACCGGGCAGGACCGGGGACCTCTCCCCGGGTCGCGGAGAACGCACCGTATCCCGACGTCTCCGCAAAGTTTGGTTCATAGCATCATCCCTTCTCGTCGAAATCGACGGACAGTCGAATTGGACAATAAGACCATCCGTAAACTTCTCTGACTAAATTATATTGTATATAATCAATAAAATCAATAGTACACTATTAAAAAAATGGAACAAAATTGCCGTTTTACGGCACAGTAAACAAAAATCGGGCCATTTTTCTGTTGAAAATGACCAAAAACCGTTTTTCGGGCACGTCCGGATGAGGCCGGAACCGGCGGTGAGCCCCGTCTCCGTTTTTCCGGAGGTCTCCCGCACGCCGCGGGCGAAAAAGAGGGCTCCTCCGCCGTTTTATCGCAATTTATTTCGAAGGCGGAAAAAAGCGTCTGCAAGGGCGGAAAATAACACTGTGTTTACACAAATTTAAGATATTGTTCTTTACTTATCCCGGCTCCTATGGTAAACTATTGGAGATATTTTCGGGTCTTGCGGAGCGCTCCGCAGGCGCAGGAGGATCGGATGTTCATAGAATCAAGCGACATATACGTGAAGGAAAGCGGAAATCTGCCCTTCGTGCTCTGCACGGTGGGCGAGGAGAAAAACCAGCACGCGGTGGAGAGACCGCGGGGGCTGGGGCAGCACCATCTTATCATCGTGACATCGGGAAAAGGCGAGTTCCGCGTGCCTGGCGAGACGTTCACCCTCTCCGAGGGCGAGGGCGTTCTGTGGAAGAAGGATCTTCCTCATTCATACAAGGCGGTGGGAGCCGGATTTGACACCGCTTTCGTCACTTTTCTCGTGTCGGACGGCGTTTTCGACTACTATCAGATCGGCGATCAGTTGAAATTCGAGGCGTACCCGCAGCTCCTTTCTTCCATCAGGGATCTTCAGAAGTTCTGTGAGGGCGACAGCACCCTGCTGACGAGATCGGCGGAGGGGTACTCCTGGTTCGTGGAGTGGCTGTACGCCACGCTGGAGCCGTCGGTACCGCTGACGGGGCGGGTGAGGCGTTTTCTCGAGGCGAATTACTCGAGGCAGATATCCCTCGACGACGTGGCGGACGCGGTACACATGAGCAAGTACGCCCTTTGTCATTATTATAAAGAAAAGTGCGGCAGCACGGTGATGAAGACTCTCCAGGATATCCGCATTTCCAAGGCGAAGGAATTGCTGCGGTTCGGCGGCGAGTCCATCGGAGAGGTGGCGCAGAGCTGCGGATTCGTGAATCTGAGCTACTTTGACAAGGTGTTCCAGGCGGCAAGCGGCTGCACGCCGCACGAGTACAGAGTGAAGCATAAGTAAAAAAATCTCCTCCGGGTTTTTCCGGAGGAGATTTTTTCGTCAGTTAATTTGGTTGACAACGCCCGCGAAGAGCGGCAGGCCTTCGTACGTCGTTACAAAGAACGCGAAGGGCCTGTCGAGGATGAACTCGTCAATGGGGTCGGATGGATCAATACCCTTCATCAGGGCTGATGTGCTGTATCCGGCGCCTTCCAAGCCGTTTTCATTAACCGAAACGTGGACGTTGTGATCGAACAACCCCACCGATGCGGAGGAAAACATTTTTCCCAAAGGCGAGAAGTCTGCTTTTTCGGCGTCAAACACGTCCGTGACGCCCAGTTCTCTCAAATATGGAATAAAGTCGGATTTGTTCTCAACGGAAAACTTCGGCATGGAAAGACTGATCTTCTGTCTATCCGACGCAGGAACTTGTCCTTCGCAACTTGTGATAAATTCCCACAATTCGTCGGAGGAGGCCACCGCGTCGACGCTCTGTCCTTCGTCGGGCAGAGCGAACCACACATGCGCGAACCTCGAACCCGGATCACTAAGCAACATCTCCGCAATGAGAAACCCGTCTCCACGGTATATGCCAAGATCTGTATCTTCGTTCATATAAACACAATTATCGTCTTTCGTCGCACCGTGAAAAATGCCGTCCGTGTTTTTCTCGGCGTCAAAAGAGGGCGACCATGAACTCTTGAAATAAATCGACGTGGCTACCGCAAACGTGGTTTTCGGGTCAAATCCGACGTTCCCATCGCCCGGGTAAACACCCTGAGTCTGCTCTGCCAACCATTCTCTGAAAACCTCGTTGTACTCTTCGGTACCGAATTGTCCGATGAACGAAGACGCCTTGTATTTCTCCGCCACGGATTCAAGCAGATCAATGTTGTATTCATATCTGTTGTCGAGCCACAGGGACGCGCCGATCAATGAATGGACTCCGTCGTCTGCGTCGTAAGGCCTATCTTTGCCGAATTCTTTGTCAATTTCCGCAAGCGCATCTTTGTACCAATCACCCGTTGAGTAACAGGTATCCCAGATCGCGCCGACCTGTTCTCCGACCACGTCGGTGTTGTCCGCGTTGAGAAGGTCAAGTATCTGTTGCTGAGTTTCGCCTGCGCTGACCTCGGAAAGCACGCCGAGAGCCATGTAAATGCTCACCGGCGCGATGACAGCGTTCTTGTTTTCCGCATTTGTCAAACGTTCTTTGGCGATAGAAATGAGCGCCTTTTTTGTTTCCTCGCTCACATTTTTCTCCGCTTCTCTGGCGGTCAACATGCATTCTTTCGCAGTCTCATAAACCGGATACTCCGCGCTGACCACGAACGGGTTAAATCTCTCCCGGTCGTCCGCCACGGGCGCGGGAGTTTTTTCGTCTGCACCGCCGGCGTTCTTCCCTCTTCTCTCGTGCAGAGCAATGCCTCCGACGACTCCCAGCGCCATCGCCGCCGCAACTACTGCGGCGATGATCCCGTTCCGCGCCGCGTGAGACCGTCTTTTCGCGTCCTTCGGCCTGCTTCCGTCGACGAGGTCGTGATCGATCTCCGTCACGGCGTCGAACAGCCTTT
Organism: Clostridia bacterium; assembly: GCA_017518025.1. Classification (GTDB taxonomy): domain Bacteria; phylum Bacillota; class Clostridia; order Oscillospirales; family CAG-272; genus RUG11130. The sequence goes on along the minus strand of JAFWWR010000324.1, from coordinate 9,523 downwards.
CGGCGCCGCCTCTTTTTTCATTATTATTTTTCATACTGTAATGCCCTCCTTTTCGAGCTCCCGGCGGAGCATGGCCCGCAGGGTGAACATCCGCCCCGAGAGCTTAGACGGCGATATTCCGGCCTCCGCCGCCAGCGTTTTCAGCGGCACGCAGTACCAGTACCGTCTGACGAACAGATCCCTGTCCGTCTTGCCGAGCGTCCGGAGCCACCGGCTGATGATATCGGAAAGCTCCCGCGCCTCAACTGCAGTCTCCACGTTTTCCGGCGACGGCAGGCAGTCCTCAAGCTCCTCAAGGAGCACGCGGACCCCGCCGCTGCGCTTCCGGCTGGTGTTCTTGCGCCACAGCGACAGAGCGACGTTCCGCGTGACCCGTCCGAGCCACGCGCCGAGGGAGTCCGGCCTCTCCGGAGGGATGTTCTGCCACGCCTTCAGCATCGCGTCGCTCAGGCACTCCTCGGCGTCGCCCTCCGAGCCGAGGATCCCGTAGGCCACTGCGCGGCACATTCCGCCGTACTTGTCGCTCGCCTCGGCGATCGCTCGCTCGTCCCTCTCGAAAAACAGATCGATTATCTCCCGGTCTTCCGTAATATCGCCTCCCTTCGTTTTGTGTTTTTCAGGCGCCTCTGTCCTATAAGACGCATTTTCCGGCGTGATATTCGCGCCTCGGGGACATTTTTTCAAAGAAGGGCGCAAAAACGGCCCGGGAGGGTCGGTGAACGATCCCCCGGCGGGCCGTTTGTTTCAAAAATGACTTATCTCTTTACGTTGTACGCTTTGTATCCCGCGTAGACAGCCGCGTCGCCCAGTTCTTCCTCGATCCGGAGCAGACGGTTGTACTTCGCCACGCGCTCGCTGCGGCTCGGCGCGCCGGTCTTGATCTGACCCGCGTTGAGAGCGACCGCGAGATCCGCGATGGTGGTGTCCTCGGTCTCGCCGGAGCGGTGAGAAACGACGGCGGTGTATCCGGCCTTGTGCGCCATCTTGATGGCGTCGAGAGTCTCGGAGACGGAGCCGATCTGGTTGAGCTTGATCAGGATGGAGTTGCCTGCGCCGAGCTCGATGCCCTTGGCGAGGCGCCTGGTGTTGGTGACGAACAGGTCGTCGCCGACCAGCTGGAGCTTTGAGCCCAGTCTCTCGGTCATGTACTTCCAGCCGTCCCAGTCCTCTTCGTCGAGGCCGTCCTCGATGGAGATGATGGGGTATTTGTCAAGCAGATCCGCCCAGTGATCGACCAGTTCCCTGGAAGTGAACTTCAGGCCGCTCTTCGGCTGGACGTATTCGCCCTTCTTCGAGCCCTTCCACTCGGAGGAAGCGGCGTCCATGGCGAGGACGAAGTCGGTGCCGGGCTTGTAGCCGGCCTTCTCGATGGCGCGGATGATGTATCCGATGGTCTCGTCGTCGTCCTTCAGGTTGGGAGCGAAGCCGCCCTCGTCGCCGACGCTGGTGGCGAGTTTGTCCGCTTTCAGCAGGGACTGGAGCGCGTGGAAGACCTCGGTGCACCAGCGGAGACCCTCTCTGAACGTGGGAGCGCCCGCGGGCATGATCATGAATTCCTGGGTGTCAACGGTGTTGGTGGCGTGCGCGCCGCCGTTGAGGATGTTCATCATGGGGACCGGGAGGGTGTTGCCGTTCTGGCCGCCGATAAATCTGTAAAGCGGGATCTCGAGATCGTTCGCCGCGGCTCTCGCGCATGCGATGGAGACGGCGAGGATGGCGTTTGCGCCCAGCTTCGACTTGTCGTCGGTGCCGTCCGCCTCGATCATGGCGCGGTCGATGGCGTAGATGTCGTAGGCGTTCTTGCCGCAGAGGACGTCGTTTATGACGGTGTTGACGTTCTCGACCGCCTTCGATACGCCCTTGCCGCCGAAGCGGGACTTGTCGCCGTCGCGGAGCTCGAGGGCCTCGAACTCGCCGGTGGAAGCGCCGCTGGGAGCCGCGCCGGTGCCGACCGTACCGTCGTCAAGGATGACGTCGGCTTCGACGGTGGGATTTCCGCGGGAGTCGATGATCTCGCGAGCGATGACTTTTTCAACTTTTGAGTAGTACATTTTTATATCTCCTTTTGATGTGATATCTTTCGACGGCGGAAACGGGCGACTGACGCCCGTTTTTTGCCAAATATCATTTTACCACGGAGGGACCGTTTTTGCAATAGTGAAATGTGGACGAAAAAACGCCCCGCGGAGGCGGTTTTTTCGCCGCCCGGGGGACGTTAGGTCCGAATAACGATCTTATCATTTTATAAATGCGATCTCCGTGTAGATCATGCCGTGCTTGCCCCGGTCGGAGCGCATGAGCGACACTCCCGCCGCCTCCATGGAGGCGCGGGGGATCTCCACCGGCGGGATCGCAGCGCGGTCGGGCTTTCTGATCAGAGTCACGTGAGGGGAGAACTTCTTTCGGTCCACCGGGATCCCCGCCTCTGTCAGCGCGCGGCGGAGACGCGTCACGTATTTCGTCAGTTCCTCCGCACCGCCGACGCCGAGCCACCACAGCTCGCCGAAGGAGCCGATCCCGTCGAGGGTCAACCGGCAGGGGGTGAACGGCACGCTCTCCATCACGTCCGCCACCGCGTCCGGATCCGGGTATTCCCCGATGAACGCCAGCGTCAGGTGGAGATTCTCGCGTCTCGTGAAGTTGCCGCGTACTCCCCGCCGCTCCATCTCCCGCCGGACGGCGAGAACCGCGTCACACATTTCGTCATCCAGATTTATCGAAATAAAAAGGCGCATTTTTCAAAAACTCCGGTCAGATATTTTCCTCATTTTACCATAACGGCGATGAAAGCACAAGGGCCGCGGAGCAGAAAACGGGGTCTTGCTTTTCCGGGGCGGGCGTGGTAAAATAACTGTACATTCTAACGGTATGGGAGAAAACAAAAATGGGACAATTATTTGAAACAATGGCGCTTATCATGATGGCGGGGGTCATCGCCGCCGCGTGGCTTCCGGCGTTCGTGCTCGACAAGGTCTTCGGGATCGGGTATCACCCGCTGGTCTCGGCGATCATCGGTTCCGTCGTGGGGCTCATTATTCTGTTCATCAAGCCGGCGTCCCTGGGAGTCGTCGCCATGATCGCCGCCGCGGTGGTGTCCATCGTCAGCAGCGTCATCCAGGAAAAATTCATGTAACTTAATAGACTCTGATCGCACGCCGGGCCCGGCGTGCGATCAGAGTCTATTAAGTTACATGAATTTTTCCTGGATGACGCTGCTGACGATGGACACCACCGCGGCGGCGATCATGGCGACGACTCCCAGGGACGCCGGCTTGATGAACAGAATAATGAGCCCCACGACGGAACCGATGATCGCCGAGACCAGCGGGTGATACCCGATCCCGAAGACCTTGTCGAGCACGAACGCCGGAAGCCACGCGGCGGCGATGACCCCCGCCATCATGATAAGCGCCATTGTTTCAAATAATTGTCCCATTTTTGTTTTCTCCCATACCGTTAGAATGTACAGTTATTTTACCACGCCCGCCCCGGAAAAGCAAGACCCCGTTTTCTGCTCCGCGGCCCTTGTGCTTTCATCGCCGTTATGGTAAAATGAGGAAAATATCTGACCGGAGTTTTTGAAAAATGCGCCTTTTTATTTCGATAAATCTGGATGACGAAATGTGTGACGCGGTTCTCGCCGTCCGGCGGGAGATGGAGCGGCGGGGAGTACGCGGCAACTTCACGAGACGCGAGAATCTCCACCTGACGCTGGCGTTCATCGGGGAATACCCGGATCCGGACGCGGTGGCGGACGTGATGGAGAGCGTGCCGTTCACCCCCTGCCGGTTGACCCTCGACGGGATCGGCTCCTTCGGCGAGCTGTGGTGGCTCGGCGTCGGCGGTGCGGAGGAACTGACGAAATACGTGACGCGTCTCCGCCGCGCGCTGACAGAGGCGGGGATCCCGGTGGACCGAAAGAAGTTCTCCCCTCACGTGACTCTGATCAGAAAGCCCGACCGCGCTGCGATCCCGCCGGTGGAGATCCCCCGCGCCTCCATGGAGGCGGCGGGAGTGTCGCTCATGCGCTCCGACCGGGGCAAGCACGGCATGATCTACACGGAGATCGCATTTATAAAATGATAAGATCGTTATTCGGACCTAACGTCCCCCGGGCGGCGAAAAAACCGCCTCCGCGGGGCGTTTTTTCGTCCACATTTCACTATTGCAAAAACGGTCCCTCCGTGGTAAAATGATATTTGGCAAAAAACGGGCGTCAGTCGCCCGTTTCCGCCGTCGAAAGATATCACATCAAAAGGAGATATAAAAATGTACTACTCAAAAGTTGAAAAAGTCATCGCTCGCGAGATCATCGACTCCCGCGGAAATCCCACCGTCGAAGCCGACGTCATCCTTGACGACGGTACGGTCGGCACCGGCGCGGCTCCCAGCGGCGCTTCCACCGGCGAGTTCGAGGCCCTCGAGCTCCGCGACGGCGACAAGTCCCGCTTCGGCGGCAAGGGCGTATCGAAGGCGGTCGAGAACGTCAACACCGTCATAAACGACGTCCTCTGCGGCAAGAACGCCTACGACATCTACGCCATCGACCGCGCCATGATCGAGGCGGACGGCACCGACGACAAGTCGAAGCTGGGCGCAAACGCCATCCTCGCCGTCTCCATCGCATGCGCGAGAGCCGCGGCGAACGATCTCGAGATCCCGCTTTACAGATTTATCGGCGGCCAGAACGGCAACACCCTCCCGGTCCCCATGATGAACATCCTCAACGGCGGCGCGCACGCCACCAACACCGTTGACACCCAGGAATTCATGATCATGCCCGCGGGCGCTCCCACGTTCAGAGAGGGTCTCCGCTGGTGCACCGAGGTCTTCCACGCGCTCCAGTCCCTGCTGAAAGCGGACAAACTCGCCACCAGCGTCGGCGACGAGGGCGGCTTCGCTCCCAACCTGAAGGACGACGACGAGACCATCGGATACATCATCCGCGCCATCGAGAAGGCCGGCTACAAGCCCGGCACCGACTTCGTCCTCGCCATGGACGCCGCTTCCTCCGAGTGGAAGGGCTCGAAGAAGGGCGAATACGTCCAGCCGAAGAGCGGCCTGAAGTTCACTTCCAGGGAACTGGTCGATCACTGGGCGGATCTGCTTGACAAATACCCCATCATCTCCATCGAGGACGGCCTCGACGAAGAGGACTGGGACGGCTGGAAGTACATGACCGAGAGACTGGGCTCAAAGCTCCAGCTGGTCGGCGACGACCTGTTCGTCACCAACACCAGGCGCCTCGCCAAGGGCATCGAGCTCGGCGCAGGCAACTCCATCCTGATCAAGCTCAACCAGATCGGCTCCGTCTCCGAGACTCTCGACGCCATCAAGATGGCGCACAAGGCCGGATACACCGCCGTCGTTTCTCACCGCTCCGGCGAGACCGAGGACACCACCATCGCGGATCTCGCGGTCGCTCTCAACGCGGGTCAGATCAAGACCGGCGCGCCGAGCCGCAGCGAGCGCGTGGCGAAGTACAACCGTCTGCTCCGGATCGAGGAAGAACTGGGCGACGCGGCTGTCTACGCGGGATACAAAGCGTACAACGTAAAGAGATAAGTCATTTTTGAAACAAACGGCCCGCCGGGGGATCGTTCACCGACCCTCCCGGGCCGTTTTTGCGCCCTTCTTTGAAAAAATGTCCCCGAGGCGCGAATATCACGCCGGAAAATGCGTCTTATAGGACAGAGGCGCCTGAAAAACACAAAACGAAGGGAGGCGATATTACGGAAGACCGGGAGATAATCGATCTGTTTTTCGAGAGGGACGAGCGAGCGATCGCCGAGGCGAGCGACAAGTACGGCGGAATGTGCCGCGCAGTGGCCTACGGGATCCTCGGCTCGGAGGGCGACGCCGAGGAGTGCCTGAGCGACGCGATGCTGAAGGCGTGGCAGAACATCCCTCCGGAGAGGCCGGACTCCCTCGGCGCGTGGCTCGGACGGGTCACGCGGAACGTCGCTCTGTCGCTGTGGCGCAAGAACACCAGCCGGAAGCGCAGCGGCGGGGTCCGCGTGCTCCTTGAGGAGCTTGAGGACTGCCTGCCGTCGCCGGAAAACGTGGAGACTGCAGTTGAGGCGCGGGAGCTTTCCGATATCATCAGCCGGTGGCTCCGGACGCTCGGCAAGACGGACAGGGATCTGTTCGTCAGACGGTACTGGTACTGCGTGCCGCTGAAAACGCTGGCGGCGGAGGCCGGAATATCGCCGTCTAAGCTCTCGGGGCGGATGTTCACCCTGCGGGCCATGCTCCGCCGGGAGCTCGAAAAGGAGGGCATTACAGTATGAAAAATAATAATGAAAAAAGAGGCGGCGCCGAAAGGCTGTTCGACGCCGTGACGGAGATCGATCACGACCTCGTCGACGGAAGCAGGCCGAAGGACGCGAAAAGACGGTCTCACGCGGCGCGGAACGGGATCATCGCCGCAGTAGTTGCGGCGGCGATGGCGCTGGGAGTCGTCGGAGGCATTGCTCTGCACGAGAGAAGAGGGAAGAACGCCGGCGGTGCAGACGAAAAAACTCCCGCGCCCGTGGCGGACGACCGGGAGAGATTTAACCCGTTCGTGGTCAGCGCGGAGTATCCGGTTTATGAGACTGCGAAAGAATGCATGTTGACCGCCAGAGAAGCGGAGAAAAATGTGAGCGAGGAAACAAAAAAGGCGCTCATTTCTATCGCCAAAGAACGTTTGACAAATGCGGAAAACAAGAACGCTGTCATCGCGCCGGTGAGCATTTACATGGCTCTCGGCGTGCTTTCCGAGGTCAGCGCAGGCGAAACTCAGCAACAGATACTTGACCTTCTCAACGCGGACAACACCGACGTGGTCGGAGAACAGGTCGGCGCGATCTGGGATACCTGTTACTCAACGGGTGATTGGTACAAAGATGCGCTTGCGGAAATTGACAAAGAATTCGGCAAAGATAGGCCTTACGACGCAGACGACGGAGTCCATTCATTGATCGGCGCGTCCCTGTGGCTCGACAACAGATATGAATACAACATTGATCTGCTTGAATCCGTGGCGGAGAAATACAAGGCGTCTTCGTTCATCGGACAATTCGGTACCGAAGAGTACAACGAGGTTTTCAGAGAATGGTTGGCAGAGCAGACTCAGGGTGTTTACCCGGGCGATGGGAACGTCGGATTTGACCCGAAAACCACGTTTGCGGTAGCCACGTCGATTTATTTCAAGAGTTCATGGTCGCCCTCTTTTGACGCCGAGAAAAACACGGACGGCATTTTTCACGGTGCGACGAAAGACGATAATTGTGTTTATATGAACGAAGATACAGATCTTGGCATATACCGTGGAGACGGGTTTCTCATTGCGGAGATGTTGCTTAGTGATCCGGGTTCGAGGTTCGCGCATGTGTGGTTCGCTCTGCCCGACGAAGGACAGAGCGTCGACGCGGTGGCCTCCTCCGACGAATTGTGGGAATTTATCACAAGTTGCGAAGGACAAGTTCCTGCGTCGGATAGACAGAAGATCAGTCTTTCCATGCCGAAGTTTTCCGTTGAGAACAAATCCGACTTTATTCCATATTTGAGAGAACTGGGCGTCACGGACGTGTTTGACGCCGAAAAAGCAGACTTCTCGCCTTTGGGAAAAATGTTTTCCTCCGCATCGGTGGGGTTGTTCGATCACAACGTCCACGTTTCGGTTAATGAAAACGGCTTGGAAGGCGCCGGATACAGCACATCAGCCCTGATGAAGGGTATTGATCCATCCGACCCCATTGACGAGTTCATCCTCGACAGGCCCTTCGCGTTCTTTGTAACGACGTACGAAGGCCTGCCGCTCTTCGCGGGCGTTGTCAACCAAATTAACTGACGAAAAAATCTCCTCCGGAAAAACCCGGAGGAGATTTTTTTACTTATGCTTCACTCTGTACTCGTGCGGCGTGCAGCCGCTTGCCGCCTGGAACACCTTGTCAAAGTAGCTCAGATTCACGAATCCGCAGCTCTGCGCCACCTCTCCGATGGACTCGCCGCCGAACCGCAGCAATTCCTTCGCCTTGGAAATGCGGATATCCTGGAGAGTCTTCATCACCGTGCTGCCGCACTTTTCTTTATAATAATGACAAAGGGCGTACTTGCTCATGTGTACCGCGTCCGCCACGTCGTCGAGGGATATCTGCCTCGAGTAATTCGCCTCGAGAAAACGCCTCACCCGCCCCGTCAGCGGTACCGACGGCTCCAGCGTGGCGTACAGCCACTCCACGAACCAGGAGTACCCCTCCGCCGATCTCGTCAGCAGGGTGCTGTCGCCCTCACAGAACTTCTGAAGATCCCTGATGGAAGAAAGGAGCTGCGGGTACGCCTCGAATTTCAACTGATCGCCGATCTGATAGTAGTCGAAAACGCCGTCCGACACGAGAAAAGTGACGAAAGCGGTGTCAAATCCGGCTCCCACCGCCTTGTATGAATGAGGAAGATCCTTCTTCCACAGAACGCCCTCGCCCTCGGAGAGGGTGAACGTCTCGCCAGGCACGCGGAACTCGCCTTTTCCCGATGTCACGATGATAAGATGGTGCTGCCCCAGCCCCCGCGGTCTCTCCACCGCGTGCTGGTTTTTCTCCTCGCCCACCGTGCAGAGCACGAAGGGCAGATTTCCGCTTTCCTTCACGTATATGTCGCTTGATTCTATGAACATCCGATCCTCCTGCGCCTGCGGAGCGCTCCGCAAGACCCGAAAATATCTCCAATAGTTTACCATAGGAGCCGGGATAAGTAAAGAACAATATCTTAAATTTGTGTAAACACAGTGTTATTTTCCGCCCTTGCAGACGCTTTTTTCCGCCTTCGAAATAAATTGCGATAAAACGGCGGAGGAGCCCTCTTTTTCGCCCGCGGCGTGCGGGAGACCTCCGGAAAAACGGAGACGGGGCTCACCGCCGGTTCCGGCCTCATCCGGACGTGCCCGAAAAACGGTTTTTGGTCATTTTCAACAGAAAAATGGCCCGATTTTTGTTTACTGTGCCGTAAAACGGCAATTTTGTTCCATTTTTTTAATAGTGTACTATTGATTTTATTGATTATATACAATATAATTTAGTCAGAGAAGTTTACGGATGGTCTTATTGTCCAATTCGACTGTCCGTCGATTTCGACGAGAAGGGATGATGCTATGAACCAAACTTTGCGGAGACGTCGGGATACGGTGCGTTCTCCGCGACCCGGGGAGAGGTCCCCGGTCCTGCCCGGTCCTGTGACCGCTGAATCAATCAATTCATACTTTTAGGAGGAAGTTATGAAAAAAAGAATCTTAAGCACCATTCTGGCAGCCGTGATGCTGCTCGGTATGATAATCATGCCGGCTACGGCTGCCGAAGGAAAGATGCCCTTCACGGACGTGAAACAGGGCAAATGGTACTATGAGGCCGTTAAATACGTTTGGGAAAACGACCTCATGAACGGCGTTTCGGAGGATAAATTCGCTCCGGACGACCCGATGAATCGTGCGATGCTCGTAACGGTTCTGTGGCGTGTGGAGAAATCTCCCGCACCCAAGGGCACGACG
>JAFWWR010000028.1 GCA_017518025.1 Clostridia bacterium | reverse complement strand
TCCCATGTGACAGGGGAAAGGCTCTTGCGGTATTCCTCCTTCGTCTGCCAGAGAAGCAGAAAGAGAAACGCATCCACCTTTTCGACAGACGGTCGCAGAGTCAGCCCGGTCCACGCATCCCGCAGTTTTTCCGTCAGCATCGTCGGCTTCTTCTTTGCGGACGCCGCCGCGATCTGCTCGCGACAGCATCGCCGGATACCGTCCCCGTGATCCGCTCCGGCAGGTTTGGAGTCCGATCCGTTCCGGCATTTGAGATCTTCGTCCCAGTCTTTCCGCTCCGGGATCATGACCTCCACAGCGTACCCGCGTTCCCGAAGCTGACTCCCGATCTGCTCCGATGCCGCCCTGCCCGTCGTATCGTTGTCGAGACAGAGAACTACCCTCCGCAGATTCGGATTGACCTCCAGCCGATGCAGCAGAGCCTTTTCCGACACGGAACACAGCGCGACATAGGAATGCTCCTGCCAATTGTCTGGGTACATGGACAGGAATGCCAGCAGATCAATCGGTGCTTCGAACACGAAGATCAGATCGTCCTTACCGTCATGGTGGAAGGAATACTCCGCTTCGCTTCCCGACACCGTCAATTTGAAATCACCCGTCGTGCTCCGCATATGACAATGCCGCGGATGCCCCTGCTCGTCCAGACCGACGAAGACGCAGTTGTGATACCGGGCATCCTCGTACAGCGTTCGTCCGTGTGCGAAGAACGAAACGACCTTCCGCGTGATGAACCGCTGGCCCATGAGGTAGGCGTACACCTGATTCATTGTCGGATTCCGGTCCGGGAGCACGAGGGATTTCTTCTCGTCCCGTACCGGTGCAGGAGTGACGAAATCGGTTTTGCCAAGCAGTTCCCGGACGGCATCGGGGAAGGATAATCCGAAATACCGCATGACGAAATCAATCGCGTACCCACCCTCTGCGTCATAGTGCGAATACCATTTCGATCCGTTGACCCAGACCTGATGCTTTTCCCAAAGAGCTTCGCGGCCTTTCTGCCGGACCGTTTCCCCTCGGGATAAAAGAAAAGCGGCGAGATCGCTGTGATTCGCCGCGTCGATTTGTTGTTTCGTATAGGTTGCCATAGTTACATCGTCAGATTGACCCCGTGATCCTTCGCCCACTGTTCCCTCCGCACCTTGCTGTCCACGGAAAGCTCGGGATGCAGTTTCAACTGCGCGTCGATCCGGTCCTCGAAGATTCCCGCCACGTTCGCAAACAGATTCGCCGCCGCCATGAACGGTGACTGTGATCTATGCTCCCCCGGTTTGAGAAACCGATGGGTCTGGCTTTCCGTCTGTGTATCGGTTCCAATCTTCATCGCCTCCCGGATGACAGCGTTGCGGATCGGCTTGAAGGTTTCCTCCTGCGACAGCGGTTTCTGCGGAGGGATGTGCTTCGTGTAGCTTCTGAGGATTGCTGTCCGGCTCTCATACCAGAGATCATAGAGACGCCTCACCCGCTCGTCTTCTGAAAGCAGATCGACGATTTCATTGACCTGCTGTTTCACCTCGGGCGGAAGATACCCGTACACCTTTTTGCCTTTGACTGTTTTCAGCTTCTCAGACAATTCCCGCATCCGACGCGCGAGTTCCGGATCGACTTCTCCACCGCGCATCTCCATGACAAGATCCCTGATCTCATCCCGCGCGATCTGCGTCAGCTCATCTCGCTGTGCAGTTTGTCTTTGATAGATGCTGTCCAGCTCATGACGGAAGATTTCCGTTGCGAAGTCTCGCTTGATCTGCTCCAGCCCGCGCTGTTTTAGGTATCCGGGATGCGTCGGATCCTCCGAGTACAGAAGCACATGGATGTGCGGATGCGACCCCTCGTTGTGGAATGCGCCGTACCACCGAAGTGATTCCGGAGGGATATAGAATTGTCTGGCCAGCGCGAGCTTCTGTGACCGCATGAATGAACGCCACCTCGCCGCGCAGTTGAACCCCGTTGCTTCTGCATCCTCCCGCGACAGAGAGACGATCAACGTATGCACCGTACCGTCATGTTGATTCAGGTGCTCCCGCGCTTTGTCCATAATGATCGGTTCATCGTCATCGGAAAACAAACCGTGCGCTCCGTTTTTCTCCACGCGCGGACGCGTGCCGATGTAGTCGAGGTACGTTTTGTCCGTCAGCTTCTCGACACCGTCCCGCGTACCGATGTACCGGAGGTAGTTCCCGGAGCGCCCTTCTCTGACGCTCCGGTTGTTCCAGTACCTCCACTTGACGATCAGAGGGGACGTCATTCGTCATACTCGCTCTGTTCCTTCAGCGCAGTGACAAACGATTTCGCGCGGAAGTTGTCATCGACATATTCCACCGCATCCCGGCGAAGGCTTTCGATCTCCTCCTTCTGCATCCCGGACAGGTTCGCGGCGAACAGCACTGCGAGCATGGACAGCGAAATGTCCTGACTGCGGAAGTGAGAAAAGATCCGCCCCTCCATATCCTTCACGATGACACGCATCGCCTTGACGATCTCATCGCCGAGGAATGTGCGGTTCTCATCTGCATCGAGGACGCCGTTGTAGAAGACAATCGCGTCTTCAATGAAATCGCTGTAGGTATCATACTCGCCGGACGCTTTTCTGCGCTCAACCATCTCAGGCACTTCCGGGTGGAGACGGAAGCCCCTTCGCGTCCTCGGACTGTCCTGTTCGGTCCCGGTTTTTTCGTATTTCATTGTGTATAGACCTCCATTTCC
>JAFWWR010000323.1 GCA_017518025.1 Clostridia bacterium | reverse complement strand
GTTTTACGGCGGAAGCTGAATTCAGGTTGCTCTCGCTCCCTCTTACCGTCAGAACCGACGGCGTCGCCGTCACCCTGACGTTCGATCCGTCCTCGAAATATCCGTATTTGAATCCCACGGGGATCTCGATCTCTTTAGTCACGTAAATCGGCACCACGACTCCGATCTCCATGGGGGAGCACTTGAGATAATCGGAGGCGATCCTGTTGCCGTCGGCGTCCGCGAGGGTCACGGGGAGCCGGGAGGTGAAAGTCGCCGTCTTCCCGGAGGCGTCCACGGAGACCTGGGCTTTCGCCACGGAGCTCACCACGTTTTTCGGGCCGACCACCGTCACGGTGTCAAGGTCCGCGCCGTTGTCGTCACGGAATTCGACGGTCCCGAGCTCGTAGGGCTCGGAAAGACCGAGCGAAACGTTGGCGGTCAGAGGCACCGCCCTGGTCTCGGTCTCGTCCACGTAGACTGTGATCGAGGAGGGCTCCGATTCGACGAGAGTCACCCCGTAGGGCAGGTCCACCGTCACCGGAAGCGCCCGTCTGCCGGATTCGGTCACGTCGGTGAGGTCCACCGCCGCGTGGATATCATCCTTTGTAAGCCGGTTGATCAGCGATTTCTTGCCCGATACGCGGATCTTCACGTGGTTGCCGGAGCCGCTGTATACGGAGAGGTTGTTCGACGACAGAACGTCGACGTTTTCCAGCCGGACTTCGATGTCGTCCACGGTGTCCTCGTAGGTGGGGCTCTCGATATACATAACGTACAGCCAGAGGATCAGCGCGCCGAGCACGCAGAGGATCAGCGTGACGACGGAGGCGATCCTGGTTTTTTTCTTCTTCCCGTAGGTTCTGTCCGCCTCGCGGAGCACTTCATTGCTTCTGTCGCTCATTCGCTCACCCCGCTTTTTCCGTCTTTCCCGTTCTTTTTCCCGTTCTTCTGAACGCGGGAGTTGTTCGTTCCGTTCTTGAGGCATCTCTCAAGCACCGACCGCAGGGACGTCTTGCTGTATCCTCTGTGAAGGACTCCGTCCACAGCCACCGAAACGATCCCCGTCTCTTCGGAAACGACCACAACGACGGCGTCGCTGTTCTCGCTCATGCCTATGGCCGCTCTGTGGCGCGTTCCGAGATCCTGGATAATGTCGGAATTGGTGGACAGGGGGAGAAGGCATCCGGCGGCGTAAAGCCGGCCCTTGCGGATTATCAGCGCCCCGTCGTGGAGCGGCGCCTTGTCGTAGAAGATGTTCCGGATGAGAGACGAGCTGGGCTCCGCGTCGATGACGGTGCCCGTCAGCACCATGTCGCCGAGCTTGGTATCGCGCTCGATCACGATAAGCGCCCCGGTCTTGGTCTCGCTCAGCTCCGACGCAGCTTCGGTCACGCTGGAGATCACGCCGTCGGCGTCGCCGGTTTTCTTGCCGATGCTCCGTATCCCTTTCAGCGGCTGTCCGCCGACCTTTTCAAGGGCAGACCGGAGCTCCGGCTGGAAAATTATCGCGATTATGATCAGTCCGACCCGGAAGACGTTCTGCAGGATGAACTGCATGACGTACATCCCGAAGAAGTCGCTGATCGCCTTCAGGATCACAAGGAATATGACTCCGATGACGAGTTTCGCCGCCCTTTTGTCCCTCAGAAAAACGACGACGAAGTACAAAAGGATCGTCACGCACAGAATGTCGATCACGTCGGGGATCGAAATATTCCGCACGGTCCTCAGGCAGTCCATAAAGAATTCCCGCATATTATCACCGGTCCTTTCGGTATGACAGATAGTCGGATGCACACACTTTTTCATATTATTATAACATATAATACTTTATTTTTCAATGATTTTCGGCGTAAAAATGGCGTTTCCGGATACAAGATGGCAAAAAAGTCCGCCCGGGAGCCGCAGGGGAACGGCGGAGGGCGTCAGTGGTGCAGATTTTACAATAAAACGGCGGAAATCGCGCCATATTTCTATTATTATCCTTCCTCATTCTCTTCACTTTTCGGGAAAATTGTTGTATAATAATTCATATATCTGAAAAAAGGATCCCGGGAGGCCGGTATGGACACGCTTTCAACGAAAAACCGGGTCGTCGTCGTGTGCGGCCACTACGGGTCGGGCAAGACGAACGTCGCCGTGAATCTCGCCGTCGACGCGGCGGAAAAGGGAGAAACCGTTTATCTCGCCGACGTGGATATCGTCAACCCCTATTTCCGCGCCGCAGACGCCGTCTCCATGCTGGAGGACGCGGGCGTCACCCCGCTGATCCCGGAATTCGCCAACAGCAACGTGGACATCCCCGCGCTGCCGCCGCGTCTCTCGTCGCTTATTTCGGGCGGCGACGGCAGAATATTCATCGACGTGGGCGGCGACGACGGAGCCGTGGTGCTGGGCCGGTACGCCTCTCTCATCAAAGACGCCCGGTACGACATGATCTGCGTCGTCAACATGTACCGCCCGCTGACGGCAACTCCCGCCGACGCAGTGGCCGTGATGCGGGAGATCGAGGGCTATTCGGGGCTCAGATGCACCGGGATAGTCAACAACAGTTCCCTCGGGCGGGAGACCTCGGCGGAGGATTTTCTGAGATCCTTCGATTATGCGAAGGAGTGCGGACGGCTGGCGGGCCTTCCGGTCCTCGCCCACGCCTATATGGAGCGGTACACGGGACAGATCGACGGCGGCGTCTGCGAGGACGGAGAGATACTTCTCCCGATCAGACAGGCGACGAAAGAATTATTCTGATCAAGTTAATTTTCCGCCGGGCGGCGCCCGGTACGCGAAAGGAATGATAAAATGAACAAAGTCACATTCAGAACCGAGCGGTGCAAGGGCTGCGGCCTGTGCGTCGACGTGTGCCCGAAGGGGATCATCACGCTCCTTCAGGACAAGCTCAACTCGAAGGGGTACCACCCCGCGGCGATAACGGAGCAGGAAAAGTGCATCGCGTGCGCCATGTGCGCCACCATGTGCCCCGACTGCGTCATCAAGGTCGAGCGCGACGCGTAAGGAGGAGAAAAAATGGCAAAAAGAGTACTTATGAAGGGTAACGAGGCGATCGCCGAAGCAGCCATCAACGCGGGCTGTCTTTACTATTTCGGCTACCCCATAACGCCTCAGACGGAGATCTCCGAATATCTCGCCAAAAGGATGCCTAAGGTGGGCGGGCTCTGCCTGCAGGCCGAGTCCGAGGTGTCCGCCATCAACATGACGCTGGGCGCGGCGGCTGCCGGCTCACGCGCCATGACGTCGTCGTCCTCCCCCGGGATCTCGCTGAAGAGCGAGGGTATCTCCTACATCGCGGGGAGCGACCTTCCCTGCCTCATCGTCAACGTACAGCGCGGCGGCCCGGGACTCGGCGGCATCCAGCCCTCCCAGTCCGACTACTACCAGGCCACCCGAGGCGTGGGTCACGGCGACCTGCGGCTCATCGTGCTGGCGCCGTCCTCCGTTCAGGAGATGGCGTCTCTCACCGCGGAGGCCTTCGACCTCGCCGACACCTACCGTATGCCCGCCATGCTTCTCGCCGACGGCGCCCTCGGGCAGATGATGGAGCCCGTGGACTTCTCCCTCTTCGAGAAGCGTGAGGTCCCTGAAAAGGAATGGGCGGCGAACGGCCACGGCGGCAAGAGAAAGAAGAACATCATCAACTCCCTCTACATCGACCCGCAGGAGCTTGAGGACTCCGTCCTCGCCCGGTACAAGAGATACTCCGAGGTGGAGGAGAAGGAAGTCAAGTACGAGGAATTCATGACCGACGACGCGGACATCGTTCTCGTGGCCTTCGGCATCACCGCCCGGATCTGCAAGAGCGCCATAACCGCGGCGAGGGCCGACGGGATCAAGGTAGGCCTGCTCCGCCCCATAACGCTCTGGCCGTACCCGAAAAAGATACTGAACTCCATCGCGGGGCGCGCAAAGGCGCTGCTCACCGTGGAGATGAACATGGGCCAGATGGTGGACGACGTCCGGCTCGCCGCCAACGGTCAGTGCCCGGTACACCTCTACACCAGGACCGGAGGAATGAT
>JAFWWR010000322.1 GCA_017518025.1 Clostridia bacterium | reverse complement strand
GATGTACTTGTTAGCTCTTCTCAGCGCGCCGAACACGGCGGAAAGGGCGTCCGCGATGCGGAAGGAGTCCATGTTCTCCGTAAAATCGCGCGCCGCGCCGGCGACGGTCTTCTTCAGATCGCCGTCAAGTTCGTCCTCCTCACCGGGGGCGGGGATCACGCCTCCGAAATACTTTTTCGTCATGGCGACCGTGCGGCTCACCAGGTTTCCGAGGTTGTTCGCCAGGTCCGTGTTGTATCTGTTTATGACAGATTCGTAGGTTATGGATCCGTCGTTGGCGTAGGGCATCTCCGAGAGGGCGTAGTATCTCACGCCGTCAACGCCGAATGTTTTCGCAAGCTCGTCGGCGTAGATCACGTTGCCCCGTGATTTTGACATCTTGTCCTGCCCGAAATTGAACCACGGGTGGGCGAAAACTTTCTTCGGGAGGGGAAGATCCAGCGCCATCAGAATGATCGGCCAGTAGATCGTGTGGAATCTGACTATGTCCTTTCCGATGATATGAACGTCGGCGGGCCAGTTTTTGCGGAACAGCTCCGGCTGCACCTCGTTCGCGGGATCGTATCCGAGCGCGGTGATGTAATTAATGAGCGCGTCGAGCCATACGTAGACCACGTGCTTCGGATCCAGCGGGACCTTGACTCCCCAGCTGAAGGAGCTTCTCGTGACGCAGAGATCCTGCAGACCGCCCTCTGCGAGAAGGAAGTTGTTCAGCATCTCCTTTTTGCGGGACTCCGGCTCGATGAAGCCGGGGTGATCCTCAATGTACTTGATGAGGCGGTCGGCGTACTTGCTCATCTTGAAGAAATACGCCTCTTCCTTTGCGCGGACCACGGGCCGCCCGCATTCCGGACATTTACCGTCCACTACCTGTGAATCGGTGAAGAAGGATTCGTCGGGAGTGCAGTACCATCCCTCGTATTCGCCCTTGTAAATGTCGCCTTTGTCGTAAAGCTTCTGAAAGATGTTTGCAACTGCTTTTTCGTGGTAATCGTCCGTCGTTCTGATGAACTTGTCGTAGGTAGCGCCCATCAGATCCCAGATACCCTTGATCTGGTTGGAAACGCCGTCGGCAAATTCCTTGGGCGTCACTCCTGCCGCGGCGGCTTTTTCTTCAATTTTCTGACCGTGCTCGTCGGTACCGGTACAGAAATAAACGTCGTACCCGCGCTGCTTTTTGTATCTTGCTATCGCGTCTGTCATGATGACTTCGTACGTGTTCCCGAAATGGGGCTTTGACGACGCGTAGGGGATCGCTGTTGTGATATAGTATTTTTCTTTCATTGTCTTATCTCCTTGTGTATGCCTGAGCGTTATATCTCACGACCCGTTTTCCGGCAGCCCAGACCGAGTCGATATCTGCGTTTTCCTTGTCTTTCAAAACGATAAGGTCCGCTCTCATGCCCGTTTTGATCCTGCCGCATACGTTGTCGATCCCGACCATCCCGGCGGGGTTCGACGTGGCGGCGGGGAGCGCCTCCTCCAGTGTGAGCGAGCAGAACTTCATATAGTTGCGAAGCGCGGTCATGAGGTCGAGGGTACTGCCCGCGAG
>JAFWWR010000321.1 GCA_017518025.1 Clostridia bacterium | reverse complement strand
GATTATGAAATGCGATAATAGCTTGTTTCATATAGAAAAAATCAACCCTCGTCCCACAAAAAAGTTTGTTTACCGCTTCGACTTATTTGTCGCCCTTTCTCTTCTATGAAGAGCAAGGGCAACGGCGGAAAGAGAAGTCGGAGGGGGTCCCGTGCCCGCTCCCTCCGCTCGGACGAGCAGGGACTTCGTCCCGACGGCCCCCTCGCGGGCGGATCTCGCTCCCCCCTCCACCCCCGGGCGCGGTATGTCCCGTGAGGATCAAGCTCTCCCATCCCGCGATCTGCTCGAATACATGAGCGTCAGTTGTATTGCTCTGTTTTTCCCATCATCGCGGGAAGTGAACGGAGAGCTTTTGTTATTTTATCCTCGTAAAAACACGGCCGCGGGATCCTCCGCGGCTGGTTTTTGAATATTAGAAAACACTTCCGGCTCGACGCCTCCCCGGTGACGGGGTCGCGTCCGTTATCCGTTTTCCGGCTTCCTCTTATTGAGGAAAAAATCGCGCATCAGCGACGCCGATTCCTCTCCGAGCACGCCCCGGACGACCTCCGTCCTGTGGCCGAAGGGCGGATGCGACAGATCCGCCGTGCTCCCGAATGCGCCGTACTTCGGGTCGTCCGCGCCGACGACGGTCCGGAGGATCCTCGCGTTCAGTATCGCCCCGGCGCACATGACGCAGGGCTCCAGAGTCACGTACAGCTCGCACCCGATGAGCCGCCAGCCGCCGAGGACCTCGCAGGCCTTCCGAATCGCCGCCGTCTCTGCGTGCCAGGTGGCGTCCTTCAGTTTTTCCCGCCCGTTGAAATCGGCGGCTACGACGGCGCCGTCCCGG
Source organism: Clostridia bacterium (assembly GCA_017518025.1). Classification (GTDB taxonomy): domain Bacteria; phylum Bacillota; class Clostridia; order Oscillospirales; family CAG-272; genus RUG11130. The sequence goes on along the minus strand of JAFWWR010000321.1, from coordinate 8,402 downwards.
ACGATCACCGCGCCCACGGGCACCTCGTCCTCGTCCGCGGCGGCCCTCGCGAGTTCCAGGGCGCACCTCATGAAAAATTCGTCCCTCGCCGCCGGATCCGCCGGCGGATCGGAGTATTTTTCCGTTATTTTCCGGATCAGTTTTTCTCTTTTCACCGCAAACCTCTCTTCTCTTAACCGAAAAACAGTTTTTTGCCCCGACGGGCGCGGACCAGAACGACGATCCCCAGCGCCACCGCCGCCACGCCGGTGAAGTACGCCGTCAGACACAGCGGAGGCACGCCTCTCCACCTCAGGAAGGCGAGGGCGGCGTAACCGGAAAGGTTGTACGCGCCGTGAGCCGCCGCGCAGACCCACGGGAAACGGACGTCTCCCATCTTCCGGGACGCCAGCGCGCAGACGCCCAGCGCCGCGCCTGCCGCGAAAGCGAAAACGCGGCTTCCCGCCGGGTGGACGGAGGCGAACAGCGCGCTCTGGAGCAGCACCGCGGCGGCGGTCGCCGCGGCCGGGACCCCATCGCCTGTCAGGATCCCCTGATAACCGTACCTGAACAGCGCCTCCTCCGCCAATGGGTAGACTACCGTCCCGAGTATGGCGGTCACGGCAAAGTCGCCGTTGCTCATGGATTTATATATCTCCGTCCCGTCCGGGTCCCCGGACAGAAGCGACGAGACGAGTCCCGCCGCGGACAGAAACAGGAACAGGGAGAGAAATACCGCGAACGGCATATAAACGCGGCGGGATGGGCGCTCCGTCCGGGGATATGTCCTTCCTCTCGTCACGAGCGAGATGACCGCCAGCACCGCGCCACCCGCGGCGACCGCCGGCAGATATGGCGCGGCGTCCGCTATACTGCGCGGCAGGGGGAAAGCGACGCGCGAAAGAAGACGGCCCGCCGCCCACAGGGCGGCAAAGGACGCGCCCACGGCCGCGAGGCCGCAGAAATAAGGACCGATCCACCGTCCTTTCACACTTTTCACCCCTTCTCCGGCGCTTTCCGCCGTCAAAATGACCATTTTTTCAGAAAACTATTTTCATTGGACAGGTTTTGTATTATAATATAACGTGGAAAATGATGTTTTCCCGTGAGATTTCCCCTCTCCGGGTATATTATACATCAATTCCCGCCCCTTTTCAACACGGAGGCGACGGGGGATCGTACATGACGCGGCGGAGCCGCAAATACATAGAAAGGGCACGGTAACCGGAATGGAAGAAAAAAGAAAGATCGAAGTTGATATCGCGGGGCTTCAGATGACCCTCGTCACCGACGAGCCGGAGGCGTTCGTTGACAGCGTCGTAAGACACATGAACGAGTCCATGAACGCGCTTCTCTCGTCGGGGAAGAACAGATCGCGCCTTGACGCGGCGATACTGTGCGCCATGGATTTTTGCGCTGACAAGCTGACGGCGGAGAAAAGAGTCCGCAACCTTGAGGCGCAGATCTCCCTCTACGACGTGAACCTCCGCAAGGCGAGAAGCGAAAACGCCGAGCTGAGAGAGGCGGCCGGGAGCGCGAAGGAGAAAGCGCCGAAACAGAAGGCCGCCACGTCGGAGCAGATAAAGATCACCGAAGAGATCCCCGCCGAGGAGAAAGAAGAGAAGCAGGAAACTCCCGCCTCCGGCAGCCGCGAGGACAAGTTCCGCATGATCGAGTCTCTCCTCAGAAACAAGGGCGACAAATAAAGATGACCGGGCCTCGCCCGGATCTCCCGAGACATGACTGACAGACGATTATCCGCGGACGGTGCGCCGCTGCCGGAGCTTCTGGCTCCGGCGGGATCCCCCGAGTCCCTGGTCGCCGCCATAGAGGCGGGCGCGGACGCGGTGTATCTCGGGTTCACCTCCTTTTCCAACAGAATGAGGGCGAAAAACTTCGGGGAGGAAGAGCTCTCCGAGGCGGTGTCCCTTTGCGCTCTCTACGGAGTGAAGTGCTACGTCACGGTGAACACCCGCGTCTACGACAGGGAATGGGACGAGCTGGACCGGGTTTGCCGCATGGACGGGATAAACCGCGCCGACGGCCTCATCGTTGCCGACGCCGGGGTGGCGTCTCTCCTGAAGGAGAGGATCCCTCACGTTCCCCTCCACGCAAGCACCCAGATCACCGGCACCACCGCCGGGGACGCGAAGATGCTGAAAAAGCTCGGCTTCTCGCGGATGATCTGCCCCCGGGAGCTGACCGGCGGCGAGATCGCGCGGCTGGTGAGGGAGAGCGGGATCGATATCGAAATGTTCATCCACGGCGCGCACTGCGTGTCCGTGTCGGGTCAGTGTCTCATGAGCTACGCCATGGGCGGCAGGAGCCCCAACCGGGGCGAGTGCGCCCAGCCGTGCCGCCTCGGGTATACCGTGGAAAACGGCGCCGGGGAGAGGATCCCCGCCGGAGACGGAACGGGGTACCCCTTAAGTCTCAAGGATATGTGTCTCGCCCGGCGCGTGCCGGAGCTGATCAAGACCGGAGTCGCGTCCCTCAAGATCGAGGGCCGGCTCAAGACCGCGGAATACGTCCGCGGCGTCACGTCCGTGTACCGCCGTCTGCTTGATGAAAACAGAGGCGCCGACGACGGAGAGATGGAGTATCTGACCTCCCTGTTCTCCCGGTCGGGCTTCACGGACGGCTACTTCACCGGGGATCACCGGATGATGACCGGGATCCGCGGCGAGGGAGAGAAAAATCCCGCTCCCGCGAAGGAGAAAGCGGACGGCCTCCCCGAAAAAAAGATACGTCTCAGCGTCTCCTGCGCCGTGAAAAGCGGCGCGCCCGCGACGCTGACTCTCTCCGACGGACGCCATACCGTAATGCTGGAGGGCGACGTGCCCGACGGGGCGATCTCCGCGCCGCTGGACGAGAAAACCGTGGCGGACTGCATGACTAAATTCGGCGGCACGCCCTATTCCGCCGATCCGGCGGACGTGTCCGTCGAGCTGGACGGCGGGCTGTGGCTCACCCGCGCCCGTCTCAACGATCTGAGGCGGCGTGCGACGGAGGCGCTGATCGATTCATACAAAAAACTCCCGCCCGAAGCGGAAAGACCGCTCCCGGCGGAGGAGACCGGCGGAGACCGACCCGTCGGGAGCTTTGAGAAGAAAAAGATCGGTCAGTTCCGCCGGAGGGAGCAGCTGACTCCGGCGGCGGCGGAGTATTTCGATCTTATCGTCCTGCCGGAGAGCGAGCTTTTCAGCAAAAACGGCCTTCCGGATCTGCCCGGGGACAAGCTCGGGATCCTTTTCCCGCCCGTGGGCCGGGACGACCGCGAGACCGGCAAGACGGCGCTCCGCACCGCGCAAAACGGCGTAAAATACGCCGTCGTTAACACGTTTTCACAGCTTGACGCCTCCGTCGAGGCGGGGCTCATTCCCGTAGCGTCTCCGAGATTCAACGCCTCCTGCTCCGCGGCGATCCGGGAACTCCGGAAAGCGGGCGCCCGGGCGGTGACCGCCTCGGTGGAACTGTCCGTCGGGATGCTCGCGCACATGACGGAGCGGAAGGGAGCCGTGGTCTACGGCCGTTTCCCGCTGATGCTCACTGAAAGATGCCCCATGACGGACGGGTGCGGCAGATGCTCCCCCGAGCGGTGCCGGCTCACCCCGGACGGATCCCTGTTCCTGCGCGACAGGAAGGGGATGCGCTTTCCGATGCTCCGCGCGGGGAACGGAAGATGCCTCATCGTGAACGCGAACCCCGTCTTCATGGCCGACCGTGCCGCCGACCTGAGGCGCGCCCGGCTGTCGCACGAGGTGTTCCTCTTCACCGTGGAGAGCGCGGAGGAGACCGACCTGGTGATAAAGGCGTACGAAAACGGATCGCCCCCGGACGACCCGTCCGGTATCAGACGGCTCTGAGAAGGAGATAAATATGAGAACAAAACTGAAAATAAAGATATTGCGCGAGGGAGCGAAGATCCCTCAGTACGCCACGGACGGCTCCGCAGGGATGGACCTTTCCTCCGGCGCCGACGGGGCGATCCTGATCCCCGCCGGCGGCGTGGCCAAGGTGCCCACAGGCATATCCGCGGAATGCGACAGGCGCGACGGCGTGCTCCTCATTTTCGCCCGGAGCGGCCTCGCCACGAAACACGGCATATTCCTCGCCAACAGCGTCGGGGTGGTTGACCCCGACTACCGGGGCGAGATCATCGTGTCTCTCCGGAACGGCTCCGATGCGGACTACACCGTCATGCCCGGCGAGAGGATCGCCCAGCTGGTCATCGCGCCGTTCCTCACCGCCGACGTGGAGGTGGCGGACGAGCTCTCGGAGACGGAACGCGGAGCCGGCGGTTTCGGCTCCACGGGCAGATCGTGACGGAGAAGAGAAGGAGGAGATCAAATGAGAAGATCGCAGAGTTTCTGGATAAATCTTTTGCTTGTCCTGACGGGAGTGGTACTGGGCTCCGCCGTGGCGCGGCTCACCGCGGGAGTGAAATATCTGGCGTGGCTGTCCTACGGCCTCGACTTCGGCACCGCCGCCCCGGCGACCCTCGACCTGGGCGTGTTCACGCTGACCGTGGGCGTGCGGCTCACCATAACGGTGGCGACCATCATTTTCGTGGCGCTGTCGCTGTTGATCGGACGGCTGATAATCAAAAAACGCTGATTTGACGGAATTTCAAGAGGAAAACATGACGAAAAGAAAGATCATACTCGCCTCGAACTCCCCGAGGCGGCACGACCTGCTCCTGTCGGCGGGAATAGAGCACGAGGTGCTTCCCACCGGAGCCGAGGAAACGCCGGACGAGACCCTTTACTCCGCCGGCGGCGGGCTCTCCTTCGCGGAGTGGTACGCCCTTGAGTGCGCGAAGATAAAATCCGCCGCCGCGAGACGCGCCGTATTCGGAGACGGAGATCCCGGGGAAGACGGCCCGCTGGTGATCACCGCCGACACGGTGGTGTCCCCCGACGGGGTGCGGATCTTCGGCAAACCGGCCGACGAGGCGGACGCGACCCTCATGCTGAAGACCCTGTCCGGCACGAAACATCAGGTGGTGGGCGGCATCTGCGTCACCGACGGCAGAAAAACGCTGACCGCCACGGTCACGACCTACGTGAAGTTCCGTGAGCTCGGCGACCGGGAAATCGAAGATTACGTCAGCACCGGCGAACCCTTCGGAAAAGCGGGCTCCTACGCGATACAGGAGACCGGAGATCACTTCGTTGAGATGATCGACGGCGACTACCCGAACATCGTGGGCCTCTCGCTTGACGAAACCCAAAGAATGCTCGCCGCATTCGACTGATTCAGAAAGGAAACGGATCATAATGAAAAGTATCGGTATAGACCTCGGCACGGCCAACACCCTCGTCTACCTCAAAGGCAAGGGGATCGTCCTCCGCGAGCCCTCCGTGGTGGCGGTGGACCAGCGCGGCAAGAACGTGGTGGCGGTAGGCAACGAGGCGAAGCTCATGCTGGGCAAGACCCCCGGCTCCATCACCGCCATGAGGCCGCTGAAAAACGGCGTTATCGCCGAGTTCGACGCCACGGCGGCCATGCTCCGCCATTTCTTCAAGAAGGTGTCGGGCAATACCATAATGAGCCGCCCCAAGGTCATCATCTGCATCCCCTACGGCGTCACCGAGGTGGAAAAGCGCGCGGTGGAGGACGTGACTCTGGAGGCGGGCGCCCAGTCCGTGGCTCTCATCGAGGAGCCCGTGGCGGCGGCCATTGGCAGCGGCCTGCGGGTGGAGGACGCCCGGGGCTCCATGATCGTCGATATCGGCGGCGGCACTACCGAGGTGGCGGTGCTCTCTCTCGGGGGCATCGTGCTCTCCACGTCGCTCCGTGTGGCGGGAGACGAGCTTGACGACGCCATCTCCTCGTATATAAAGAGAAAATACAACATCCTCATCGGCGACGTGACCGCCGAAACGTTGAAAAAGCGCATCGGAAGCGTCCATCCGTCCTTCGACAAGGGTGTGATGGAGATCCGCGGCAGGAATCTGCTCAACGGTCTGCCCGCCGTCATCAACGTCACCTCTGCCGAGATCCGCGAGTCCATGGCGGACGAGATACGGAACATCATCGATTCCATCCGCACCACCCTTGAGAACACCCCGCCGGAGCTGTCGAGCGATATTTACGACTCCGGTATCGTTCTCTCCGGCGGCGGCGCGCTGCTCCCGGGCCTCGACCTGCTCGTGAGCAGGATCACCGGCATCCGCACCGTGGTGGCGAAGCACCCGCTGGACTGCGTCGCCATCGGCATCGGCAGGGTCATCGAGTCCATGGGCGAGCTGTCCGACGTGGTAAGCTTCCGCACGAGATAACAAGGCGGTAAAAATCAGGAAAGGAGAGTGAGAACGTGAAGGAGTTTTTTAAGTCGAAATTTTTCTACGTCATAACCGTGCTGACCCTTATCGCGGTCATCGTCCCCACCGTTCTCGTGTCCATGGGGCTCACCCCGGTCCTCCGTTCCGCGGTGAACACGGTCCTCCTTCCCATACAGAAGCTGTCCGACAAGGCCGCCGGCGTTATCGACGGCTACGCCTCCTATTTCAGGGCGTTCGACAAAATGAAGGCGGAGAACGCGAAGCTGAAGGAGGAGCTCGCCTCGCTGCGTGAGCAGATCTACGAGGCGAAGGAGATGAAAGAAAAATACGAGTGGATGTCCGAGTTCCTGGAGCTCAAGATGAACCACATGGATTACCATACCGTTCCCGCGTCCATCACCGGCAGGGGAAGCTCCGACTACGCCGGCGTATTCATGCTCGACGCGGGCACCGTGGGCGGCGTGGGCAAAGGCATGCCCGTGGTCAGCGGAGAGGGCATTCTCGGGTATATCACCGAGGTTGGACCGAACTGGTCCAAGGCGTCCTCTTTCCTTGAGGAGGCGGGCGCCGTGGGCGCGTACGTGGAACGCTCCGGAGTCATCGGCGTCGTGGAGGGCACCTACGACCTGGCCCGCCAGGGGCTGTGCAGGATGAGCTATCTCGACGAAGGCGCCGATATCAAGGTGGGCGACAGGATACTTACCAGCGGATACGGCAGTATTTATCCCAGATCGCTGACGATCGGATACGTGGATAAAGTGGAACCCGACGAGTTCAGCCGCGGCGTGACGGCGTACGTCCGTCCCGTGACCACGCTGGACCAGGTCTCGAAAGTCATGGTGGTGACCGGATATGACGAATATTCCGAATGACCCGAGACGTGGCCGCGCGGGCAGAAACTACGTCCGCGCCGGAAGACCGGCGGGACAGCGGCCGGTCGGCAGAGTGAGATACAGACAGAACGCGCCCCGTCCTGCCGCTCCCGAGCCGGAGGCGCCGCAGAAATTCACCGAAAAACTGACGAACAAATTCAATACGTGGCGGCTCTCCTTCTCCGTCAACGGGGAGGACGTGGCGAAGACGGCGATCATCGCGTTCTTCATCATTTTCTTCTCCGTCACGCAGACCACCCTTCTCGCCCGGCTCCGCCCCTTCGGGGCGACGCCCGACCTGCTTCTGCCCTTCGTGGTGGCGGTGGGCGTTTCCGAGCGTGAAAAGTGGGGCGGCGTAACGGGCCTTATCAGCGCGTTCATCATCGACGCCCTTGGCGGGGTGCGGTTGATGCTCCTTCCTCTGCTGTACGTTCCCGCCGGGATCGTGTGCGGTCTGCTCACAACACACCGGTTCCGCGATTCCTTCTCCGTTATTGCCATGTATACCCTCGTGACCTCCGTTCTGCGGAGCGTCATTTCCGTGATAATCGGATTCTACACCGTCCACGGCATCACCCTGAAGCAGACGGTGCTCCATATCGCCCTGCCCGAGCTTCTCGCAAATATAGTCTTCGCCGTGATCCCGCATCTGCTGGTCCGGCTCACCATGCGGCCGTTCCATAAGACCAGGGCGGAGCGCACGTCGGGCATGTGACGGAGCGGGACGAAAAAGAGGTGAACGACGACCCATGAACAACACATTTGACGTAATAGTAGTCGGCGCCGGCCATGCCGGCGTCGAGGCGGCTCTCGCCGCGGCGCGCACCGGCCTGCGGTGCGCGCTTTTTACCCTTTCCCTGGACGACGTGGCGAATATGCCCTGCAATCCCTCCGTGGGCGGCTCCGGGAAAGGTCATCTGGTCTTCGAGATCGACGCTTTGGGCGGCGAGATGGGCCGGGTTGCGGACCTCGCCACCATACAGTCGCGCACGCTGAACACCAGCCGGGGCGCGGCGGTGCGCTCGAAGAGGGTGCAGACGGACAGACGTTACTACTCCTCCCTGATGAAAAAGGCGCTGGAGGCGGAAGGGGATCTCTATCTCATCCAGTCCGAGGTCACCTCCGTCCTGACGGAGACAGCCGGGGGCGAGACCCGGGTGACGGGCGTCACGGCGGCGCCGGGCGGCGACTTTTTCGCCCGGGCGGTCATTCTGTCCACGGGGACCTATCTGGGGGGAAGAATACATATAGGCGAGGTGACGAG
>JAFWWR010000320.1 GCA_017518025.1 Clostridia bacterium | reverse complement strand
CTGTTCCGTCAAGGACGTCATGGCGAAAAACGTCCGCCGCATCACGCGGTTTCTTCACACGGGCAAGTACTCCTCCGACGAGGAGCTGGACCTCTACCGTGTCTGCCCCAAGTGCGGGAAGAAACTCCGTCCGGGCATGACGGTCTGCGTGGACTGCGCCGACAGAAAATCGCTTTTCGGCAGAGTGCTGAAAATGGCCCTTCCGTATAAGAAATACCTTATCGTTTCGATCTTCCTCTTCTTCGTCGGCTTCGCCGTGAGCCTCGCCGGACCTTACGTCAACCGACTCCTGGTGGACGGATATATCGACAGCGAGAAGGCGAAGGCGGCTGTGTCCGCCGGCCGGGGCGGAGAAGTGTTCCGCGGCTTCATTCTCACCATCGCGCTGATGGCGGTGCTGCAGATATCGACGTATATTATCACCGCGCTCCGCAATCTCTCCGTCATGGGAGCGGGCTGGCGGCTCATAATCGACCTGCGCCGCCTTGTGTTCGACAAGATCGAGAGAATGTCGGTCAGGACTCTCTCGCGGCGCACCTCCGGCTCTCTCATGAGATCCGTCACCTGGGACACGTCCATGGTGGAGAGGTTCATCACCAACGACCTGCCCAACGTGATCCAGCAGTCGGTGCTGTTCGTCGCCGTCACGGTGATCCTTGTGCTCAAGGACCCGATCCTGGCTCTGCTTGTCCTCATCCCCGTGCCCGTTCTCCTCGTCTTCTCGGGCAAGATCAGCCCGTTCTTCCGCAGGATGTACGGCCGCCAGTGGGAGGCGGGATCCCGCACGGGCTCCGTCCTCCACGACATTTTCTCCGGAATCCGCGTGGTCAAGGCGTACCGCACCGAGAAAAGGGAGGAAGAGCGTTTCGACCGGGCGGCAAGCGAGGAGAGGGACATCTCCATCAAAAACGAGACCGTCTTCAACGTGATCGACCCCATATTCACGTTCATCGTCAATATCGGCTCCGTTTTGCTCCTTTACTACATGGGCAGACAGATCCTGAAAGGGACCATGACCCTCGGCGAGGCGGCGATGTTCACCTCCTACGCGTCGTTGATCTACGGCCCCATCGGCTGGCTGGCGCAGATGCCGCGTATGCTGACGAGAACGGTCACCTCTCTTGTCAAGATATTCGATATCGTCGACGAGAGGGAGGACGTTCAGGACGCCACGGAAGCGGTGGACGTCGATATCAGGGGAAACATCGAATTCGACAACGTATCCTTCGCCTACGAGGACGGAGGCGACGTGCTGAAGGGCATATCCTTCAAAATCGAGCCCGGACAGATGGTTGGCATCGTCGGCCGTTCCGGCGCGGGAAAATCTACCCTCATCAACCTGCTCATGCGCCTCTATGATCCGGACGCCGGGGCGATCCGGGTGGACGGCGTCGATCTGCGCGACGTGTCCCAGCACAGTCTGCGGACTCAGATGGGCGTCGTCCTGCAGGAGACCCATCTCTTCTCCGGCACGGTATACGACAATATCGCATATTCGTCTCCCGGCTGCACACGCGAGGCGGTCATCACCGCGGCGAAGGCCGCGGGAGCTCATAAGTTCATCGTCCGGCTGCCGGACGGCTATGAGACCGTCATCGGGGAGAGGGGACACACGCTCTCCGGCGGCGAGCGCCAGCGCGTCGCCATAGCCCGGGCGCTTCTCCACGACCCCCGCATCCTGATCCTCGACGAGGCCACCTCGTCGCTGGACACCGAGACCGAGCACGGTATCCAGGAGACTCTCTCCGAGCTCATAGCGGACCGCACCACCATCGCCATAGCCCACCGGCTGTCGACCCTTCGCAACGCGAATTACCTCGTCGTCCTCGACAAAGGCCGCCTGGCCGAGTTCGGGACTCACGACGAGCTGATGCGCAAAGGCGGCATATACTACGGTCTCGTTATGGCGCAAAGACAAATGTCGAGAATAAAGAAATAACCATATATTACGGCACTTTCCGGAGGTTTTGACATGAAAAAGACAGTTGTCTCAATTATCCTTTCCCTTGCTCTCCTCTTGCCCGTGTTTGCGTCGTTCGCGTTGGCGGCGTCACTCCCCTTTAGTGACGTGAAAAAAGGGAAGTGGTACTATTCCGCCGTGGTGAAGGTCTACACGGAGGGCGTCATGAACGGACTCAAGTCCGACGTGTTCGCCCCTGACGAGAAAATGACCCGCGCCCAGCTCGTGACCATCATCTGCCGCCTTTCCGGCGACGAGATAAAGGGGCTCGGTCAGGATCTCGCCTTTTCCGATACCAAAAAGAACGCCTGGTACTCCGACTACCTCGGATGGGCGGTG
>JAFWWR010000319.1 GCA_017518025.1 Clostridia bacterium | reverse complement strand
CATCGCCGGATATCCCGACAACACCTTTAGACCCAACTCCCCCGTGACACGGGCGGAGCTGGCCGTGGTGTTCGCCCGCTATTTTGCCGGGCGTGAGATCTACCTCGCCGACGCGCCGCTGACCGATTCCTTCACCGACGGCGCGAAGATCGCGAAATGGGCGAAGGAGTCCGTCGAGACCATCCGTCTCTGCGGCATCATCGCCGGCGACAAGGCGGGCAACTTCAATCCCTCCTCCTCGGCGACCCGCGCCGAGATAGCCATGATGATCACGCGGTACCTCTCCGCCGAGAAGATCGGCAAGCTCGACTACCTTATGCGCCATATCGGCTCATACCTCCCCGCGGACGACCGGTTCTCGTCCCTTGAGTTCACGGTCTCCGGCGAGCTCAGCGCCGCCGGATTCGGGTCACGCATCCTTCCTGCCCTCGGTCTGCATGGCGCCCGTTACGAGCTCCTTGCCGACGACGGGGAAATGGCCGCCCTCCGCGAGGAATGGGTGATGCACGGCGTCGGTGAAAAGATCATCGCCGTCCTCCACCTCGCCCTCAGGGATAATCTCACCGGGGAGGAGTCCGCCGTGTACAGCGTCAGATTCCGCCTCCTCAAAACCGACAATCCCATATACGTGGATCCCGACGACTATGATCCCGGCGTCGACCCCGCGGTCTATTCGGAAATGCTCGAGGCCTCCGCGGCGGACAGAAACAACACCGCCCGGCTGTATAAAGCGTTGATGAAAGGACAGGACACCGGCTCCCTCAAAGTCGCGTTCATCGGCGGCTCGATCACCGAGGGCACCGGCAGCACCTTCGGCGGCTACGGCGGATTCGCCCGCATCGCCGCCAACTGGCTCCAGCGTCATATAGCTCCGGATCTTGAATACGTGAACGCCTCCGTCGGCGGGACCACCTCGGTCCTCGGCGCGACACGGTTCTCCCGGGACGTTCTGTCCGCCGAACCGGACGTGATCTTCATCGAATACGCCGTGAACAACGATCCGGGCAACGTCAATTACCCGAAAATGCAGGAATCCTTCGAATCCATGATCATCGACGGTCTTTCCGCCGAAAACGAACCGGCCGTGGTGGTGGTCATCAGCCACGGAGGGCAGGGGAACGTCGAATTCATGTGCAATGTGGCGGCCCACTACGGCGTGCCGGTTGTCAACGTGGCGGCCGGCGTCGATCTCGGCGAGGAAAAAGGTGCGCTGGACGACGCGGAGTTCCGCCCCGACGGCTGTCACCCCTCCGATATGGGCCATCAGATCATGTCGGACATGATTGAAAAGCTGTTCCTCGTCACCCTTGACGAGTGGCCGGACCCGGAGACCGCCGAGGCGGCGATCCCGCCCGTACCCGGGGACACGGTAACTCCGGCGAGGTTCCGCGGACTCACTCTGACGGACGCGGACAAGCTGGATATCGTCTCGCCCGGCTCCTTCGAGTTCAGGGGGACCGATTTCGGTTCCGGCTTCTCTCACGGAGCGACCTCGGCGGCGGGGTCTGCCGCCGATCCCTTCGTGTTCACCGTAACGGCGGCCACCGTTGACTTCGTGGTGGCGCGCGGCTCCGTTTTCGAGGTCACCGTGGACGGAGGCGAGCCCTACGTCTGCGGCGACGACGCGTTCGCCGTGGTGATCTCCGATACGCCCGCGACCCACACGATAAGCGTGAGACCGTACTTTGACGGCGTGGAGGCGACTCTTCACGCCGTGGCGTGCAACTGAGCGGCATAAAAACGGATCCTATTCTCTCAGGAGGTAAGATATGAACCTGAAAAAGAAGATACTTCCGGTCATCCTTTCCCTTGCTCTCCTTTTGCCCTTGTTTGCGTCGTTCGCGTTGGCGGCGTCACTCCCCTTTAGTGACGTGAAAAAAGGGAAGTGGTACTATTCCGCCGTGGAGAAGGTCTACACGGAGGGCGTCATGAACGGACTCAAGTCCGACGTGTTCGCCCCCGACGAGAAAATGACCCGCGCCCAGCTCGTGACCATCATCTGCCGCCTTTCCGGCGACGAGATAAAGGGGCTCGGTCAGGATCTCGCCTTTTCCGATACCAAAAAGAACGCCTGGTACTCCGACTACCTCGGATGGGCGGTG
>JAFWWR010000318.1 GCA_017518025.1 Clostridia bacterium | reverse complement strand
GATATGCCGCTGGAAGCGACCGGCGACGCCGCAGACAGATTCCAGGAGCGGCTGAAAAAAGCGGTGAGCAAGATCGAAAAGACCTCGCCCTCCGTCTCCGTCTATCTGTGGGACAATCTCGCGGTGGAAAAAGGCCACATCACGGTGCATACCGGCTCGAACAACGGCGTGTTTCTCAGGAAAATGGGGAACGAAATAAGTCTTTGCGAGTGCGTCATGAACGCGCTCGACGGCAAAACCGGCGTATACGGAAAGGAATTTCTTGAAAAAAAATACCAATAAACCACGCTCGACAAGCTCATGAGGCCGAAATAAAGGAGGAGTTATGAAAAGAACGCTTTCCGCCATACTCGTCATCGTCATCGTCGCGGCGTCCCTCCCGTTTGCCGTTTCTGCTGAAGACGAATTCGTCATTACCGACGGCGTACTGGAAAAATACAACGGTACCGCCGCGGAGGTCGTCATCCCGGACGGCGTGGTCTCCCTGGGAGATCTCGCTTTCGACGGCAATACCACCGTCGAGAAGATCTACGTGCCCGACACCGTCGAGACCATCGGTTACTCGTCGTTCCGCAACTGTGCGAACCTCAGGGAGCTCCATCTCGGCTCCTCGGTCAGCAAGATCGGCGACAACGCGATCTGGCAGTCGTACAGTCTGACAGTGATCACCGTCGCGGAGGACAACCCCACCCTGGCGGCGGTGGACAACGTCGTCTATTCAAAGGATCTGTCAACCCTCGTTCTGTTTCCCGGGGGCTTCTCGGGCGAATTCGTCATACCCGATCACGTCACGAAGGTGGGCGACTACTCCTTCTTCGGATGCAAAAACGTCACGTCCCTCACGATCCCCGATTCCGTCACGGAGATCGGGAGCCACGGTTTCTGGGGGCTGAGCGGGATCGAAAGCATCGACCTCCCCGACGGGCTCACGAAGATAGCCGAAAAAACCTTCTGCGGATGTACCTCCCTGAAGGCTCTGTATATCCCCGACGGCGTGAAAGTGATCGAGTCCCGCGCGATCTGGGACTGCGCCTCCCTTGAGACGATCCATCTTCCCGATTCGCTTATCACCCTCGCGGACAACGTGTTTTACGCCTGCCCCCTGACGTCCGTCACCATCCCGGCGGGGACCGAAACGATCGGCACCAGAGCGTTCATCCAGTGCCCCTCCCTCGAAAAAATCATATTCGAGGGCAACGCTCCCGCAAACACGGACAAACGGTTTATATTAAAGTGCGACAAAGCGAAGATCTATTTTAGCAAAGGCGCCTCCGGCTTTACCGGCGGGTCGTTCTCGTCCTACGACAAGGTGACTTTCACCGACTGCGAAACGGGCCACTATTATCAGTACTCCTCGCGGTATGATCTCGAAAATACCGCCTGCGGCGGCTTCCTGAAAGACCTGTACAGATGCGCCCGTTGCGAGCGTGAGATGGTCAAGACCACCGACGCGGTGCGTGAGCACGAGATCGTCCGCCGCGACGCCAAGGATCCCACCTGCACCGAGCCGGGCAATTATGAGTACGAGCAGTGCCTCAACTGCGACTACACGACTTACGTTGAGATCCCCGCCGCGGGCCACGATTACCGGGCGGCGGTCCGTGAGGCGACCTGCACGGAGCGGGGCTTCACGGAATACGTCTGCTCCGTCTGCGGAGACAGTTACGTGGACGAGGAATCGTACACGGGACCTCTGGGTCACGACTTCGGAGAGGACGGCGGCGCGGAGACCTGCTCGAGATGCGGAG
>JAFWWR010000317.1 GCA_017518025.1 Clostridia bacterium | reverse complement strand
GAACGTGACTTTCACGTCCCGCAGCTCTTCCGCGGCGCAGACCGCGACCTGGAACGCGTAGTGTTCGTTTTTGCAGACTGTATCGGACAACTCCAGCCGGTCCCCGGCTCTTTCGACCCAGATCCCGGGCAGGTCGTGCTTCATTCTCACCGGACGGAGGCGCGATTCCGTTACCAGGGCGAAGGACGTGCCCTCCGGCATGAAATCAGCGCGCTCTTCCGCCGTCATGGCGAATTCCATCGGATAAAAGGAGTCGAACTCCGTTCTGCTCTCGTATTTTAACGTCTCGCCCCGCGCGATCTCCGCGCCGTTCATCCCTTCGAGCCATTCTTCCGAGGGAGTCATCCCGTCCCGGGTCAGGTAGTGCGTTTCCGGTGAGCACCAGTGGCCCTTCAGTTCGAAGGGCAGGTAATAAAACTCATATATTCCGGCCTCCGGCGCGCGGAAAAGGACTGTCGCGGAGTCCTTCTCGGCCCGTTCGACAAAAACGTCGCTGACCTCGTTCTCCCCCACGGCTCCGTGGCCGTACCGGACGATGATCCCGGTTTTGTCAAAAAAGCCGTCGTGCCGTCTCCACGGGAGGACGACCCGCACGTAGTCCGCCCGGGGCGCGCTGACCAGGAATCGGTGATTGCCGTATTTTTCCTTGTAGTCCCACTTTTCGGGGACGGTTCCGTACTCTATGCGATCCATAGGAGAGACCTCCCGCTTTTTTCTAAATTATACAGTATCCGGAAACCGAATTCAACACCAATTTCGGCTTTATTCCGAAGTGCGTGTTGATTTTTCCGACGGAGAGGTTTATAATCAACTCAGAATGAAGAAAGAGGTCGGAAAAATGGAAATAAAAGTGTTGTCGCAAAACGTGATGTGCTGGCCCTGCGCCGGCGGAGGTTATGAAGAAAGGCGCGCAAGGATGAAGCGGCTGATAGACCGGCTCGACCCCGATCTGATCGGTTTTCAGGAGGTGACGGACCTGTGGAAATCGTATTTCGACGAGGATCTCGGGGGTTACGGATCGGTCTTCAGATACCGCGGCGAGAACGATCTTGAGGCGGTGCCGCTTTACTACCGCCGGGACAGATTCGACCTTGAGGGATCCGGGTGGTTCTGGCTCTCCGACACGCCGGACAGAGAATCCTACGGCCACGGCGCCGCGTGTCTGCGTATCACCGTCTGGGCGGTCCTGCGCGACCGTGACAGCGGGGAGAGCTTTCTTTTCGTAAACACACATCTCGACTGCGACTCGGAGGAGGCGCGTATCCTCGGGGCGCGGCAGATCCTCGGGTTTATCGCGGAGCGCGGAGCCGGCCTTCCCGTGATCCTCACGGGCGATCTCAACGACTGCTCCTTCTCGGAAGCCGTACGGGAGCTCAAAAAGGAGCTTTCCGATTCCCGTCTCGTCGCCCGGAAGACCACGGAGACGAACACCCACGCCAGCAGCTTCGGCGAGCCCGCCGACGCGTCCATAGACTACGTTTTCACACGGGGGCTGAACGTGCTTTCCTGTTCCGTCGAAAAGGAGACGGACGGGCGGTATCCTCAGTCCGATCATTACGGCGTATTCGTCACGGCGACCCTCGGAAAAAACGAATAATTCGTACTTGCAAATACGGTCGATCCGTGATAAAATAAAGGCAGATGCGGGCGCGACCCGCAAAAAACGGAAAAATACCGCGAGAGCGGAAAAAACGAGGGAGGCAAATTCATGGGCAAGTTTGTTATCAAAGAAGCGAAGACCGGCTTCAAATTCGACCTCAAGGCAGGAAACGGCGAGATCATCGCGTCTTCGGAGATCTATTCCGGCGAGGCCGCTTGCAAGAACGGCATCGAGAGCGTGAGAGTCAACTCCGCGGCTGAGATCGAAGACCAGACCGTCGAGGGATTCGAGACCCTGAAGCACCCGAAATTCGAGGTCTACACCGACAAGGCGGGCGAGTTCCGTTTCCGTCTTAAGGCGAAAAACGGCGAGATCATCGCCACCTCCGAGGGCTATAAGGCGAAGGCCGGATGCCTGAACGGCATCGAGAGCGTCAAGAAGAACGCTCCCGACGCGGAGGTCGTAAAAGAGTAACCGACGAAAAATCCGTCCGTCCCGGGAAGGGGCGGACGGATTTTTTGTTTTTATCTGTTTTATCTGTTTCAGGTGTTGTCCTTCAGGATCGTCCCCTCGGCCTCGCCGCTGAGATCAGCGGAAAAACGAAAAGAGCTGCCAGAAGGATACAAAGGCCTTTCAGAATCGATTTTTTCATTTTTTCAAACCTTCCTTTCGCGGCGAATGCGCCGGTCGGGTGATTTCCGATCTCATTTTAGCATATTGTCCCTTGAGGGTCAAGAAAAAAAGACTATAAAAGCCCTATCCCATTGACAAAAGCGGGCGAATGAGTTACAATATCCCTATATTTTGCGGGGAGGCGATCGCGTGGATGCGAAAACGCGGGAAAAAAGAATAATCCGGGCGGGAG
>JAFWWR010000316.1 GCA_017518025.1 Clostridia bacterium | reverse complement strand
CCCTGGTCGTTGCCGCAGTAGACCGCCCCGCAGTCCTGGGAGTTGTACATACAGTTCTTGAACACGTTGTGCTCGATGATGTTGCTGCGTCCGCCGTAAGTGATTGCCATGTAGCTGCAGTCCACGAACTCGTTGTGGGAGAGCACGGCGGGATTGCACCCGCCCACGTTGACGGCGGCGTTCCATTCCATTATGAGATTGGTCTTCGTGACGAGGTTGTTGTCGAACAGCAGGCTGCACCTGTCGCCGAACAGGTCCGTCACTCCGCAGGGGCCGCTCATATTTATGACTCTTCCGGCGAAGACGGAAAATTCGCATTCCGTGATCTTCGTGTCGAAGTCGATCCCTCCGCGCCCGGATATATTCATGGCCATGGTCGAGGCGCAGACGGAGAATTTGCACCTGTTGAGAGTCAGCCCCGCGACGCCGGACGCCCGGAAGAGCTCCTCTCTGTATCCTTTGACCGTCAGTCCGCGGAACGTCACGTAGTCGCATCCGCTCATGTTTATCCCGCGGTCCTTCACGGTGAACGTGTACGTTCCTTTCGGGTTGTAGATATACATGGTAAGGGTGTCCGTGTCGACCCAGTACTCGCCGTCCGCGTCAAGATCCTCGGACATATTGAGGAACGCGAAGGACTGGTAGTACTCCCAGGGGAACTCTCCGTATCTGAGTGAGCCCATGCGCGCTGTTTCCGGATGGGGGATCCAGAAGTCGAAACCGCCGGTCTCCTCGTCCACGGTGTAGCCGCTGACGTCCAGCGTGTCCTTGAACCAGCCCGTGGTCAGGTAGCCGTAGAGCTTCAGCCCGTCAAGAGTGTGGTATTTGTTCTTGACGCGTCTCTGCATCATAGCGTTTGTGACCCTGATCTCGTTCTCGCTGATCGTTTCCTTCCCCTCAATAAAGTTATCGGACGTGTCCGCGTACTTGTTCGGGAAACGGGCGATCCACAGAGCGCCGCCCTCCCCGAACAGCACGTCGCTGTAGCTGTATCCGGGCATGATCGTATGAAGGTCGACCTTTTTGATCAGATCCGCCGCATTCGGGTCGAAGAGCGCTTTTTCCTCCTCGCTTACGGGCTCGAGATCGTCCTCCGTGATGTCGGCTCCGCCGGTGATGACCGCCTCGCCATCTCCGTAGCCGCAGTAGATCACCGGGTACTCCTTCGTGCCGGAGTCCTCCGCCGTCATGGTGACGTTATCCTCGTGATACTCGCCCGCCTTGAACGCCACGACGATGCTTCTGTCGGTGACGGTCGCTTTCAGCGCGCGCACCATCTCCACCGCGTGGGCGAACGTGGCGACGGGATGATCGAAGTCGCCCGGGTCGCTGTCGTTGCCGTCGGGGGAGACGTAAATATCCGCGTCGGTGACGAGAGGATACTCTTTTTCCGTGTAGTGGCTCCGGATGACCGGATCGTTGTACGAAACGGGGTACTCAAGGTTCGTGTTCCCGAATCTCATGAGGATCGTCGCAAACTGCTCCCTCGTGGCGTTGCCCCGGGGGTCGAGTAGGTCGGTATCGCCGGACTTCACGCCGGTGATGAGCCCCTTGTCGGTTGCCCAGGTGAGGGCGTCTTTCGCGTAGGAATGGGCACGGTCGGCGTCCGGGAATTTCTTCAGATCGCCGTTTGCTCCCGTATCGAGGGATTTGAAATCCGCGTAACGGTAAAGCATGGTCGCAAGCTGCTCGCGGGTGATCTTGCCGCCCGGGTCGAACACGCCTTCACTGACGCCGTTGACGATGTTGTTGTCCTTCGCCCAGATAACGGCGCACGAGTAATACTTTCCGTCCTTTACGTCGGAAAAGTCGTCCCTGAACTCCGTCTCCGGCGAGTTTTCCATCCGGTAAAGCACGGTCACGACCATGCCCCGGGTCATGGTGCCGGCGGGGTCGAATTTTCCGTTCCCTACGCCGTCCATGAGGGCTTTGTCGTAAACGTACTTTATCGCCTTATAGCTCCATCTCGACGTTTTCACGTCAATGAAGGGCGATTCCGCCGCGGCGACGGCGACAGCCGCGCCCGCGAGCATCAGAATCGCGAGAATGAGGGAAATGAGTTTTTTCATTTTAATGATCCTTTCGGAGATTGGTTTCAGCAAAACAATTCTATCAAAAACGCGCCCCAAAGTCAAGGAAAAGCGGACTGCCCGGCGGCGGAAAAGGACGGTTCCGGATAAAATTTCTGAAAAATTATCATTTTTCCTATTGACAGGCCATATACTTCGTGATATGATGTATTACGCGATGGGAGGTATTCTATGGATATTCAATTGAAACGCGGACTCCTTGACGTCTGCGTGCTCGCCGCCAGCAAGGACGAGGATTCTTACGGCTACAAGATAATCAAGGACCTGAAACCTTATATAGAACTGTCGGAATCGACGCTCTACACCATCCTGACGCGGCTGGAAACGGCGCGGATGCTCACGGTGCGGACGGCGGAGCACGACGGACGGCTGCGGAAATACTACCGCATAACCGAGTCGGGCCTGCGGCGCATCGAGGAATTCAAAAACGAATGGAAGGAAGTCATCATGATCTATCAGTTTGTGGCAAAGGAGGGCAGTCATGAATAAGGAAAGTTTTCTGGCTGAACTGAGAAGCGGCCTGTCGGGGCTCCCGCAGGCGGACGTGGAGGAGCGGCTGTCGTTTTACGGCGAGATGATCGACGACCGCGTGGAGGAAGGCATGACCGAGGAGGAAGCGGTGGCCGGGATCGGCCCCGTGGACGAGGTCGTAAAACAGACCGTGGCGGACGTTCCGCTGACGAAGATAGTGAAGGAAAAGGTGAGCTCGGGCCGTAAACTCCGGGGATGGGAGATCGCGCTTCTGATCCTGGGCTTCCCGCTGTGGTTCCCTCTTCTGATCGCCGCCGCGGCGGTGGCGCTGTCGCTCTACGTCGTTCTCTGGTCGCTGATCGTCACCCTCTGGGCGGTGGAGATCTCCCTTTGGGCGGGCGCCCTCGCCGGGATCGTCTCCGCGGTGGTCCACTTCGTCCGGGGCAACACGGTACCGGGGATCGCCATGCTGGGGATCGCCGCGTTCTGCGCCGGCGCGTCCGTATTCATGTTCTACGGGTGCGTTGCCGCGACGAAGGGGCTCGTACGGCTTACCAAAAAGATGGCGCTGGGGCTTAAATCTCTCATCATCGGAAAGGAGCGTTCAAAATGAAAAAGGGACTTATTATCACGGCAGTCGTTCTGATCGTCGCGGGGATCGCGCTTTTCACGGCGGCGCTGGTTGCCGCGGGATTCGATCTCTCGAAACTCAGCGGAGAGAACTACGTGACCAACACCTACACGGTGGATGAGAAATTCACGGGCGTCAGCGTCAAAACGAGTCAGACCGACGTCATATTCAAGCTCTCGGAGGACGGCAAGGTCAAGGTCGTCTGCGAGGAGCGGGAGAAAGTGAGGCACTCGGTCACCGTAGAGAACGGGACGCTTACGATCTCCGCCGTCAACAAGCGGGAGTGGTACGATTACCTGGCGATATTCTCGAAGCATCTGACTATGACGGTGTATCTGCCGTCGGACGATTACGGATCGCTTAACGTGAAAACCGACACGGGTTCCGTTGCCGTGCCCGTCGATTACTCTTTCGACTCCGCGGACGTCTGCACCAGCACCGGAAGCATCGTTTTCAAAGCCAAAGAGGTCGGCTCGCTGAAACTCAAATCGAGCACCGGCGCCGTCACGGTGGAGGGATGCGCCGCGGAGAGCGTGGACGTGTCGGTCTCCACCGGAAAGGTCGTCCTCTCCTCCGTTGACTGCGGGAGTTTTGTAACGAACGGGAGCACCGGTTCCGTGGCGCTGAAAAACGTCGTCGCCTCCGGCAGCTTCAAAATCGAGAGAGCCACCGGTAACGTCAACTTCGACATGTGCGACGCCGCCGAGATCACGGTAAAGACCTCCACCGGCAACGTGAAGGGCAGTCTGCTGACGGCGAAAACGTTCGTCGCCAAGTCCTCCACCGGACGGGTAAGCGTGCCCGACTCGGTCTCGGGAAGCAGATGCGAGATCACGACTTCCACGGGAAATATTGAAATAACGGTGAAGAGATAAATAAGTACGGCGGCGGTAACAATACCGCCGCCGCCGTGCCGGAAAGCATAAGTACCGAAAGAACGAGCGCTATGATCTTTTTCATATCAAATTCCTCCCGGAAACCGATTTCACCTAAATATTATCAAATCTGCCCTCGAAAGTCAAGAAAAAACGCAAACGGCGCGTCGTTTGCGTTTTTTTCCGAT
>JAFWWR010000315.1 GCA_017518025.1 Clostridia bacterium | reverse complement strand
GATCGATTTCGTCATCGAGGAGACTCAACTTGAAAAGGGGCCACTCAGCGACTATGCCCACAATTATTTGGACATGTTGGATCCGGTGGAATACAAGTCTATGGAACCGCGCCGCTTGCGTTTTTTACCGATTCTCTTATCTTTTCTCTCTTCTCTCTTCTCTGAAAAAGGCGCGTATCCCGCGCCTTTTTCTCAGTATCTTCCGATCTTCTCAAATTCGATGTCCGTGAAGTCCGCGCCGTCCCGGATCCGGTAGTCGCCCAGCGTGGGGTTGACGAAGATCGGGTTTTCGTCCAGCCCGCAAGCTTTGTTGCCCTCCACCGTAGCATAGTCGGCGCCGTTGCCTCCTATGTAGACGCCAATTTGCCTGTTATCGTTGATGAAGAGGTTGTCGCAGATGGTGTTGGTCGGAGCAAGCACGAAATTCTTCTCGCCTACGTCGGAAAAATCCATGGATATTTGCGACGCCCCGGGCCTGCGCTTCTCCAGTTCCTCCGCAAATCCCGGCACGTCGGCGCATCTGTCCAGAACCACTTTCCATCTTGCATCCAATCCGTTGGAGTTGTACTCTTCTTCAGTCAGGCCCGCCGTGCTGTGACCCATTCTCACACCGTTGGCGACGCCCCACAGATTGATGAAGACGTTCCTGCTGACGTCGTTGTCTCTGCAGGGGCCGTTCATCATGAAGTCTCCGCCTTGATAGAAAATATTACCGTACATGACGGTCCCGCAGTCGCCCTCGTCGCAGTAGTGGGCGAAACGCCCGACAGACCCCGGAGATATGGGCCCGTAATAATTGTACCGCACAACGGCGTACCCGTCCGCGGTGTTATAGCCGCGGGTAACGCCGCCGTCGTCGGAATTGGTCATTACGGATTCGAAATCGTTATATTCTACCAGAACGTCGAAAGAGCCGGTGAACATAACGCCGTAACGGCAGCAGTTTTCGAATACGCAATGGCTGACGACGCCTCCGGAACACCGGTACAGATTGACCGCGCCCTCAGCGTCGAATTCCAGGTTTGAGTGTGCGAAATAGCAGTTGTCGATCAGGGCGTCCGTCCTGTCGGTGAACTTGGCTTCGGAGTCCGCCACGTCGGCAACGTAGATATGGCGTCCCATGCAAAGGTCAAACTCGCTGTCCGTCACCTCAAGTCCCAAAGGCGCTCCGTCCATGGAATACTCGAACAGGAGCTGGTTGTCGCCGGTACAGCAGTCAAACGAGCATCTGTCGACCTTGATGCCGGACGTTCTGTATCCCATGATGAACTCGTCGACGTTATTTGTGAACGAGAAGCCCCTGAAGGTTATATATCCCGTATTCTCGGCGTAAATGGCGCAGTACGTGGGGATCACGTCGTAGTTATCGTCCACGAAGTGTTTTATGCCCCTGACCTTGTATTCGCCGTGAGGCATCGGGATATGGTAATCTCCCTCGGGCTGATAGACGTACAGCGTGCCCGTATCCCGGTCGACCCAGTATTCACCGGAAGAATCAAGTTCGTACGAAACGTTTAAGAAGACCGTTCTGATGCCCTGCCCGTCCGCGTCGCGCCATCCCGATCTCAGCCGTCCGCCGAATTCGTTTGACGAACTGTTTTCGACCTTCATATGGCCCGTCGCCTTGTCGTACGATACGGCGTCGAAAGTGTCTTTTCTGAACCCCCGGACCAGATATCCGTACAGGACCAGGTCGGAGATCATTCTGTCCGTGTACTGTTCCAGCCGTCTTGTGGCGCGGGTGGCGAAGAAATTGAGCGTAAAGAGTTCCGGGTCGCCGTCAAAGGTCTCTGCCACCTGCATGAACTGATCGGAACCGTCATCGTGCTTGTTCGGGAATCTTGCCACCGTACAAAAGCCGGTGTCGCTGAACAGAGCGAAATCGTAGAACCCCGGTATCGTGTCGGTCAGATCATTCAGGTCAACTTTCTTTATACGGTCTGCGTTGCGGTCGCCAAACAGTTCCCGCTCGCTATCCGAGACGGGCGAGAAATCAGTCTCTTTTACCGTGATGCCGTTGTCGAAGGTGACGTCGCCGTCGCCGTATTTGCAGTAGATGATCTGCCGGTCGGGAGAACCCGCGTCTTCGGGTCCGAGTTCAAGCTCCACGGGTCCGTAGTCTCCCGCCTTGAAGGCGACTACGATATCGCCATCGGTCTTTTCCGCTTTGATCTCGCGGACTTTTGCGACGGCTCCTGCGAAGGTGGCGAGGGGCGCCTCAAAAGTACCGGGATTCGAATCGCTGCCGTTCACGGCCACGTACACGTCGGCGTCTTCCACCAACGGATATGGCTTCGCGGTATAATGGCTCCGGATCACGGGTTCGTTGTAAACGAGGGTGAACGTGTCGTCGAATCTCTTGAGGATCGTCGCGAACTGCTCCCGGGTGGCGTTGCCTCTCGGGGAGAGCGTGCCGTCGCTCAT
>JAFWWR010000002.1 GCA_017518025.1 Clostridia bacterium | reverse complement strand
TCACGGGAGACCCCGAGATGCTCCCCGAGGCAGTCCACGCACATCCAGCGTTCCGCCCCGCGGTTGATCATCTTTTTGTGGAGTCCCACGTCCACTTTCTTCAGCGCTTTGCCGCATTTGATGCAGATATATCTGTCCTCTTTCGGCGGCGCGGCCTGAGGCCGGGGGTAACGGTTCATCATCTTAATCTGACGAGCGTTCCGCGGAACACGCGGGTAGAGTGCGCCTTGACGGTGGCTCCGACTCTGTCCGTGAATACCTTTTCAAACTCTTCGCCCGTGATGCAGTCGCGGAGCTTGAAGCCCCATTCTCCCGTGAGCGGCAGACCGATGTCGGCGAGGATCATGAATATCTCCGATTCTTCGTCGTCGTAGTTGGTCAGAGAGAACGCGTATTCGTTGTTAGTCAGATGCTTTGCGAAGCAGGGATGATTGTGCATGGGCGCGGGGATGACGGGACGGCACTCCGGGTCCTGGTTGATGGCGATGAGCTCCCGGTTTTTGAGCAGGGCGAGGATGTCGTCGTCCACGTTCCTCACGTCGCAGCCGATCATCAGCGGGCTCTGCGCCATACACCACAGACAGAAGTGGGTCTTGTACTCCTCGAAGGTGCATCCGCCCGCGGACACGTTGCCCTTGTTGTTCATGCCGCAGACCAGCATATCCATATCGTTGAAGCAGTTGGGGCCGGAGAGGGCGAAATTGTCCACCTGGCTGTCAAAGATCTCCCTGATGGACCGGAAACTGTCGTTGATGTCGCCGGTGGAGCGGTAGAGGTCGCCGCCGACTGAACGGATCCAGTCGAGGAGATTTTCCTCGCCCCAGTTGCAGACGGAGAAGACGATGTCGCGACCCGTGGCGTTGAGCGCCATCTTCATTCTGTTGTAGAGAGTGCTGCCCGCCAGGTTGGTCGGGTGGTAGCACCAGTCGTATTTCAGGTAGTCCACGCCGTTGTCCGCAAAGAATTTCGCGTCGATGAATTCGTGGTCCAGGGATCCGGGGTATCCGGCGCAGGTCAGCGGACCGCAGCAGGAATACATACCGAGCTTCATGCCCTTTGAGTGGATGTAATCCGCGAGATACTTTATCCCGTGGGGGAATTTTTCGGGGTCGGCCTGAAGCCGTCCCTCCGCGTCCCTCTCCTTGAGAGACCAGCAGTCGTCGATGACGACGTATTCGTATCCGGCGTCGCGCAGTCCCTTCTCGACCATGGCGTCGCAGGTCTCGATGATGAGGGCCTCGTTTATATCTTCGCCGAAGGTGTTCCAGGTGTTCCAGCCCATCGGAGGTGTTCTGACTATCATATCATTACTTCCTTTCTTTCAGTTCGGGGCGGCTCAGAGCGCGACCCATTCGCCGATGAAGACGCAGCAGTCATGCGGCGCGAGATCAACGGACATATAGTCGTTGACGGGGCCTACCACCTCGCCGGTGAACACCTCGCGCAGATTCATCCCGAACCCCGCGGTGGTGGGGAATCCGATGTTCCACGGACGGAAGTCGGAGTTGCCTGGCTCGTCGGCGAAGTTGAAAAACGCGAGAACGAACTGCCTGTCGGACAGATGTTTGAAATAGGAGGGTCTGTTGTCCCAGACTTTGCCCGCGATCATGGGCGGACGGCACTCCTCGTCCTGGTCGATCCGGAGCAGATCCTTGTTTGTGTGCAGTTTCAGCATTTCGGGGCGGAGCCGTCTCACGTCAGAGCCCATCATCAGGGGCTGACCGTTGAGGCACCACAGAGCGAAATGAGTCTTGTACTCGGTGTCGCCGCAGAGCCCCGGGTGACCCACGTTGCCGACGCCGTCCATGCCTACGATCAGCATGTCCATGTCGTTGAAGCATCCGGGAGCGGAGTAGCGCATCTTTTCGTACTGGGAATTGCAGATGTTGAGTACCGCGGAGAATCTTTCTCCGATGTCGCCGGTGGAGCGGTAGAGATGCGCGCCTGCGGAACGGATCCACTTTTCGACCTCGAATTCACCCCAGTTGCAGGCGGAGAAGACGATGTCGCGGCCGGTCGCTTTAAGGGCCATGGCCATTCTCGTGTACGCCATTCTCGGATCGGCGGTCTTCGGGAAGTTGCAGAAGTCGTATTTCAGGTAATCGACGCCCCAGTCGGCGAAGGTCTGGGCGTCCAGGAATTCCTTGTCGTAGCTTGACGGATACCAGGCGCAGGTCATGATCCCCGCGCAGGAGTACATTCCGAATTTGAGCCCCTTGGAGTGAACGTAGTCGGAGAGGGCTTTCATTCCCGAGGGGAATTTGTCGGGGTCGGGGACGATCCGCCCGTCAGGACCTCTGTCCCTCAGAGCGTAGCAGTCGTCGATGACGACGTACTCGTAACCCGCGTCGCGGAGGCCGCTCTCGACCATGTAGTCCGCGGTTTCGCGAACGACCTGCTCGTTGATGTTCCATCCGAACGTGTTCCACGAGTTCCAACCCATTGGCGGCTTGTTGATGATCATATTTTTATCCTTTCGTGTCTTTTTTTGAAGGGGATCGAGCGAGCCCCTTCCGTCGGTTTGATTTTATCATATCCGGACGGTATTTGTCAATCAAAATCAGTTCTTTCGGAGCATTTTTTTCCATTATTTGTCCGTTTTCCGTGACGGTCGCCCGGACGCAAAAAAACGGCGTTTTTCACGCCGTTTTTTGAGTTGGTCCGATCATCTTATCCTGACCGGTCTTCCGCGGAAGACGCGGGCGGAGTGCGGCTGCAGGGTGGCAGACACCTTGTCCTCGAAGATCTTTTCGAATTCCTCGCCGGTATCGCAGTCGCGGAGCTTGAAGCCCCATTCTCCGGTCAGCGGCAGGCCGATCTCGGCAAAGCAATAGCTGACCGTCTGCGGATCCTCGTCGTTGAAATTCACGAGGGCGAACGCGTATTCCCCGTTTGCGAGGTGCTTGGCGTACGAATGCATATTCATCCACGGCCATTGACGGAAGACGACGGGTCGGACCGCCGGATCCTGATCGATGGCGATGAGTTCGGGATTCTTCAGAAGAGCGAGGGTCTGATCGTCGATATTTCTCACGTCGCATCCGATCATAAGCGGGCTCTGCGCCATGCACCAGAGGGCAAAGTGAGTCTTATACTCCTCGAAGGAGCAGCCGCCGGCGGACACGTTGCCTTTGTTGTTCATGCCGCAGACAAGCATATCAAGATCGTTGAAGCAGTTCGGTCCCGACAGAGGAAGATTATCGATCTGACTGCGGAATATCTCCCTGATCGAGGTGAAGTTGTCGCTGATATCGCCGGTGGAGCGGTAGAGGTCGCCCCCGACTCCGCGGATCCAGTCGAAGAGGCCGTCCTGACCCCAGTTGCAGACGGAGAAGACGATGTCCCGGCCCGATGCGTTCAGCGCCATCTTCATTCTGTTGTAGAAGACGCGTCCCTCGATGATCCTCGGGTGATAGCACCAGTCGTATTTCAGGTAATCGACCTCGCTTTCCGCAAAGAATCTCGCGTCGATGAATTCGTGGTCCAGGGATCCGGGATAACCCATGCAGGTCTTTGGGCCGCAGCAGGAGTAGATCCCGAGCTTCATTCCCTTTGAATGAACGTAATCCGCCAGATACTTTATCCCGTGGGGAAATTTCTCGGGGTCCGCCCTCAGCCGTCCCTCGGAGTCCCTTTCCCGGCACGACCAGCAGTCGTCGATGACGACGTACGTATATCCCGCGTCGCGCAGTCCCTTTTCGATCATGGCGTCGCAGGTCTCGATTATAAGATCCTCGCTTATATTCTCGCCGAAGGTGTTCCAGGTGTTCCAACCCATCGGAGGTGTGTTGACTGTCATATCATATCTCCTTTCTTTCAGCCCTTGTCACATCGTTACCCACTCGCCGATGAACACCTTGCAGTCGCGGGCGGGAACGTACAGCGACAGAAAGTCGTTGACGGGACCCACGACCTCGCCGGTGAACACCTCGCGCAGAGACATCCCGACGCCGGCGGAGGTAGTCAGACCGATGTCCCAGGGACGGAAATCCGCGCATCCGTCCTCGTCGGTGAAGTTGAAGAAGGCGACGGCGAACTGTCTGTCCGACAAGTGCTTGAAGAACGACGGTCTGCTGTCGCCCTTTATCCCCGCCTCGATGGGCGGGCGGCACTCGGCGTCCTGGTCGATCCGGAGCAGATCTTTGTTGGTGAGCAGCTCGAGCATTTCGGGACGGAGCCGTCTCAGATCGGAACCCATCATAAGCGGCTGGCCGAAGAGACACCAAAGAGCGAAGTGCGTCTTGTACTCCGTGTCTCCGCAGAGGCCGGGATGGCCGTGATGACCGATGCCGTCCATGCCCACTACCAGCATATCCATATCGTTGTAGCAGCCGGGCGCCGAGTAACGTATCTTCTCGTCCTGCGATCTGCAGTGCTCCAGTATGGAGGGAAAGGTTTCGGTGATGTCGGTGGTGCAGCGGTACAAATGCGCTCCGGTGGAGCGGATCCATTTTTCCACCTCGCAGAGACCTCCGTTGCAAGCGGAGAAGACGATGTCGCGACCCGTGGTCTCAAGCGCCATCGCCATTCTCGAGTACGATTCTCTCGGATCGGCGACCGCGGGGAAGTGGCAGAAGTCGTATTTCAGGTAGTCGACTCCCCATCCGGCAAAGGTCTCCGCGTCGATGAATTCCTTGTCATAGCTTCCGGGCGCTCCGGTGCAGGTCATGATCCCCGCGCAGGAGTACATCCCGAATTTCAGTCCTTTGGAGTGGATGTAATCGGAGAGGGCGTTCATCCCGGAGGGGAACGTCTCGGGATTCGGAACGAGCCGGCCGTCCGGCCCCCTTTCCTTCAGGGACCAGCAGTCGTCGATGACGACGTACTCGTAGCCCGCGTCGCGCAGACCGGTCTCTACCATGGCGTCCGCCGCTTCGCGGATGACGCGCTCGTTTACTCCCCGCGCGAATGTGTTCCAGGAGTTCCAGCCCATAGGCGGCTTGGTGATTATCATATTTATGTCCTTTCTTTTGTCTTTTTGCTGTTATTCTTTATTATCCGGATCATTTCTTCTCGATCTTTATGACGGCGATCCCGGCGGGATGGAGCACGATCTCCTGACGTCCGTCCGCGGGACCGTCCTCAAATCCGCCCTCGTCGGCGCCGTTCATGGTCACGTTTTTGAGACGGCACTTCGACGCGTCGAAGAAGACGCGCACCGCGCCGTAGTGACGCCACTCGCTGTTGACGAGAACGAGATATTCGGTGCCTTTTTCATCCTCAAAGAATGACGCGATGGTCTCGTCGTCCGCGGTGATGTTCTTTATGAGTCCGTGTTCGCCCTCGCCGAACATGGGGAAAATCCCTCTGTCGAGCCGGACGCTGTACGTCTTTTTGTGGTTCAACCGCATGAACAGATCGCCGTAGTGGTTCTGGAAACGTCTCTGCACCCTCAGCATACCGTAGTACGCCTCGGTCTTGTTGCCGAATTCGTCCACGGGGGAGCCGTAGGAGCCGATGGCGAAGTCTCTGTCGTAGAAGCGGAACCACAGCACGCCGCGCAGCCCAAGCGCCGCCGCCATGTGGACCTGCCACCTGATATCGGCTTCGCTCACAGCTTTGTAAACGTGTCCGCCGGAGGAGAGCAGGCATCCCCAGCAGTCGCAGCCGGCGAACTTCGACGCTTCCACGAATTTGTTCACCTGGTCGAAGAACATGGTCTTGCCTCCGCCGTCGTTTATCATCTGATCGTATACGTCAAAGCATACCTCGTCCGAGCCGGTCTCGTCCTTCACCCGTTTCAGGAATTCCCCGAGGGTGCGGCCGCCCAGCGTCTCTTTGCCGAAGTGGGACATGGAACCCGCGCAGTTGAGGAACGGGGTGAGATTCGGGGCCACCTCTTTCTGCGCTTTGATACAGCCGTAGCACGCCTCGAGATCTTCCGGCGTTCCGGGCTCGTCGCCGATGTAGAAGCCGTGGAGAGCAGGGTGATTTCCCAGTTTTTCCACCAGAGGTCTCAGCCGTGCCTTGTAGCCCTCCTCCCCGAGTTTTCTGTAGTCGCAGTAGGACAGCTCCTCATAGTTTGCGATCAGTTTGATTCCAAGCTCCTGCGCTTTGTCGAGCCAGGGGATAAGGATCTCCGGGTCGTCGCGCCCCACGTACGTTTTGGGGGCGAGAGGGAAGTTCATCCCGCAGTCGACCCAGATCTGCATCTCGTCCGGGGTGAATTCACGGATATCGTTATACACCCACATCGAAAACACGTATTTTTTGCTCATGACGCACCTCTTTCTTTTTTATTTCAGACTCCCTGTCCCGGGAGCCGTCATTTTTTTCTTACAAGGAACATCCGTCCCTTGCCGCACGCGATCGGAACCGGCGCGCCGGAGGGGAAGACCGCCTCGTCCTGGAAGCCCTCAACCGGCGGAGCGTACAGTTCGTAGTCGCCGTCTATCCCCAGTGCCTCCCGGTCGACGCTGATCAACAGCTCCCGGTCGTCGGGCAGCCATGACGCCACCGCGATGAGCGCCTCGCCGTTCTTTTTGACGAACGCCGTCGCCTTGACGGCGTCGTTTTCCACCGACACGGGGCAGTCGGGATCCCAGAATCCGTACATCCGCGCGTCGGCGATACCGAACCCGTCCCACAACTTCCAGATGGGCAGGGTAAGGCCGCCCTGGGACCATCCCGCTCTCGTCGTCATGCCGAATACGGCGCCCCGCCAGGGATTGCCGCCTTTCTCAAGCATCTCGGAGGTAAGTCCCTGACACAGCCCGCTCACTTCCGTGAGGAAGTATTCCGGGGGCTGGGACCGGTAGTCGTAGCCCTCGCCGATCCAAACTTTGTCGGCGTACGCGAAATGCTCCAGATAGTCGCAGGTGGCGGTCCTGTATCCGTAGAACGGCGCGTGCTCGTTGCCCACGTGGATGTC